>JAQURX010000003.1:47661-173935 GCA_028715415.1 Candidatus Omnitrophota bacterium
GACAAAAGAAGGGCAAGCGGAAGGAAAAGCCCGGCTTGAGGACAAAAAGGGAGAAATAGAAGGAGAGAAGATTAGTTATAACTTCGAGAATAAAACCGGGATAATACTTGATGCGGCTTTTAGGGCTAATCCTTATTTTGGTAAGTCTGAGAGCCGCAAGTTTCGTTCCAGGATCAGAAAATACAGAAACTTCAGGATGAAGCCGGTTCCTTGCAAAGCGAATTGGAAATTGTTAAGGCTAATTATGAAAATGCTCAAAAAGAGGCTGAAAATGCAAAAGCCCAAACTGCTAAATTGCAGGAAGAGATTTCCCGGAGGCAGGAGTGGGTAACCAAGTCCGAGGAAATGCTTAATAAGGCCAAAGAAGAAGCCCTTGATTTAAAAAATAAATTTATCTCAAAAGAAAAAGAATCCCACGATGAATTTGCGAAAAACGTAACTTTAGGAAAAGAATTAAGAGAGGGCGCGGAAAGAATAAAAATACTTGAGGCTGAAATTAAGGATAAATCGGATTTGATAGAGGCACAAAAGCATCAGATTGAAAGGTTAGAAAAAGAGATTAAAGAGCAGTTAGGCTTAGTCGCTGAATTTAAGAAAAAAGAAAAAATTAGTGAATGGATCCCGAAAACAGAGTTTAATAAATTAAATGATGAATTTGCAGAATTAGAGAAGGAATCTGAGCATAAAGATGAAAGGATAAGGGTTCTTTCCGAAGAGATCGTGCATTTAAAAAATCAGATAGAAAAGAGAGAACCCGTTTTTTCCGGGGAAGAAAAGAATATTGAAAAAACCCAGCCTTTAAATGAAGAGGCCCAAGAAAAAACAGATGAAAAAAGAGTAGAGGAAAAACTTTTTGAACAAACACCCTCGGATGTTGAGAAAAATATCCCTCCCGGACCAGCTCAAGAAGAAAAACCGCAAGAAGTTGAAGAACCTATTAAAGAACCGGATATCCCCGTAGAAGATGTTGTTGAAGAGATGGTTAAGGAAGACGTAGTGTCTTCCCCTGAGCCTCAAGAAGCAATTCCGGAAAAAACAGTTCCCGAGGAAACAGCCTCCAAGGAAACAATTTCTGAAGAAGTGGTGATTCCCGAAGCAGCAGCCCCCGTTGAAAAAGAAAAGAAAGAAAGCGGCCTGCCTGTGCCAAAATTTGATTTGAATAAGACAAGAAATATAGGGATTATGGCGCATATAGATGCCGGGAAAACCACTCTTTCTGAAAGGATTCTTTTTTATACTGGGAAATCTTATAAGATAGGCGAAGTGCACGAAGGTAAAGCTCAGATGGACTGGATGAAACAAGAGCAGGAAAGAGGCATTACTATCACTGCAGCTGCAACAACTTGTTTTTGGAAAGATCATAGGATTAATCTGATTGATACTCCCGGGCACGTTGATTTTACTGTTGAGGTTGAGCGTTCTTTAAGAGTTTTAGATGGGGCAGTTGCTGTTTTCTGTGCGGTAGGCGGCGTTGAACCGCAGTCAGAAACCGTCTGGCATCAGTCTGATAAATACGGTGTCCCAAAGATAGCTTTTATTAATAAGATGGACCGTACCGGAGCTGATTTTTACGGAGTTTTAAACGGTATTGAAAAAGACCTAGGAGCAAATGTTGTGCCATTAGATATCCCTATTGGCAGTGAAGATAAATTCCGCGGGGTTGTGGATTTAATGGAGATGAAGGCATATCTTTATCAGGATGAAACCCAAGGCAAAGAATACCGCGTAGAAGACATCCCGGAAGAGCTAAAAGAGGATGCGAAAAAATACCGGCACATGCTGGTTGAAAGAATTTCTGCTTTTGACGAGAGTTTAACTAAAAAATATCTTGAGGCTCCAGAGTCAATTACTCAGGAAGAATTAGTTGCAACTTTAAGGAAAGGGACGATTGCTAATAAGCTTGTCCCCTTGCTCTGCGGAGCTGCTTTTAAGAATAAAGGAGTACAGAAATTACTAGACGCTGTTACGCTATACCTTCCTTCTCCTTTGGATTTACCTCCTGTTAATGGGCATAATGTTGATAACCCCGATGAGGCTATTGCGCGGGCCGCTGATTACAAAGAACCATTAAGCGCTTTGGCATTTAAAATCCAATCTGATCCGCATATGGGCAAGTTAGTTTATATCAGAGTTTATTCCGGTGTATTGGAAACCGGAACGTATGTTCTTAATTCAACTAAAAACAAAAAAGAAAGAATCGGCAGGATTGTCCGTATGCATGCTAATCAACGGGAAAATGTTGAAAATGCTTTTGCCGGTGATATTGTAGCTGTCATTGGTTTAAGTAATACGATTACAGGGGATACTCTTTGCGACCCGGAGCATCCTGTATTATTGGAAGCGATAGAATTTCCTACTCCCGTAGTTTCTCTAAGTATTGTCCCTAAAAGCAGGGGAGATCAGGATAAACTTGGCAAAGGTTTGGCAAAGTTAACAGAGGAAGATCCTACATTTTTAGTGCAGACCGACGAAGAAACCAAAGAAACAATTCTTACCGGTATGGGGGAATTGCATCTTGAGATTATCGTTGATAGATTGAAAGTGGAATTTGGAGTTGAGGCAATTGTCGGCCAGCCAAAGGTCGCTTACCGCGAGACGATCCTAAAGAAAGCATCCGGTGAAGGAAAATATATCAAGCAATCAGGCGGACGCGGGCAATATGGACATGTTGTAATGGATCTTATTCCTGCTACTCCGGGAGAAGGCTTTGAGTTTATTAATAGTATTAAGGGAGGGGCAATACCGCGTTCGTTTATTCCGGCAGTAGAAAAGGGGATAATCGAAGCAATGCAGCAAGGGGTTTATGCGGGTTTTCCTGTTGTAGACGTGAAGGTGGATCTTACCGATGGTTCTTTTCACGAAGTTGATTCTTCGGAACTTTCATTTAGAATGGCGGCTATTTTAGGTTTTAAGGAGATTTTTATGCAGGCAGAGCCTGTTTTGCTCGAGCCATCTATGAAGCTTGTAGTTACGAGCCCCGAAGAATATGTTAATAGTATTGTCGGGAATATATGTTCCCGAAGGGGGAAAATTCTTGGGATTGATCAAAAAGGAAATCAAAAGATAGTTTCAGCAGAAGCCCCTCTTTCTGAAATGTTCGGATATGCTACAATGTTTCGGTCTTTAAGCTCCGGACGGGCAAATGCAACTATGGAATTTGATAAATACGTGCAGGTCCCTACGGAAATAGCCAAGAAAATAATTGAAGAAAAGAAAGCGCAAAAAGAAAAAGAGCGGTAATGATAAGGAGAAAGAATATGAAGAAAATGCTCGTAATATTGTTAGCAGTATTTTTTATTAACTGTATTAACCAAGGAGTGTTTGCAATGGAAGAAAAGACTGTTGTGTTGGAAACAAATCAGGGGAATATTGAAATTAAACTTATGCCGGAGATTGCCCCTAAGACTTGTGAGAATTTTATTAAGTTGGTAGAAAAAGGGTATTACAACGGTATAATATTTCATAGGGTTATCAAGGGTTTTATGATTCAAGGGGGAGACCCTACGGGTACAGGCATGGGAGGAGAATCAATTTGGGGGAAACCGTTTGAAGATGAAGTTACTCCTGTTGCTAAATTTGATAAGGAAGGCTTACTCGCTATGGCAAATGCCGGCCCAGGCACAAATGGAAGCCAGTTCTTTATTACGGTTGCAAAAACTCCATGGCTTAACATGAAGCATACGATTTTTGGAGAAGTTGTTTCCGGGTATGATGTGGTGCAGAAGATAGAAAATACACAGGTAGGTTCTGGCGATAAACCAGTTGCCGAGCAAAAAATCATAAAAGCATATTTAAAGCCCGCCTCTAAATGAAGTTTTGCGGTTTCTAAAGCATATAAACAAAAATGGCCCCCGCTTAAAAGGGCCATTTTAGGAGGAGATAATCCTCTAATGTGCTTTCGCTATCGCGAACCTCCTTTTGGTTAAGCAAAATGAGTAATTAAAATATGCCACATCTTGAATGCGTTTCAAGGTGAAATTATAGTTTTTTTGAAAGCGGTTTCATTATGAAGAACATTGACTACAAAAGTGAATTAAATACAGCACAACTTAAAGCGGTTGAATCAATTGATGGAGCGCATTTAGTTATTGCCGGTGCCGGAAGCGGAAAAACCCGGGTGTTGGTTTATCGTGTTGCTTCTTTGGTCCAAAAAGGAGTAAAGCCGGAAGAAATACTTCTGCTTACTTTTACCCGTCGAGCAGCAGAAGAAATGTTAAGGCGTGCTTCTCTTCTTCTTGATGAGCGTTGTTCAAGAGTTTCCGGAGGCACATTCCATTCTTTTGCAAATATGATTTTGCGTAAATACGCGCAGGCAGTTGGTATTTCAAATAATTTTACTATTCTTGACCAGGCTGATGCAGAAGATGCAATTAGCCTGATTCGTACTCAGCTCGGGTTTCATAAAGCAGAAAAAAGATTTCCCCGGAAGCATGCGATATTGGAAGTCATTTCAAAGAGTATTAATAAATCCCTTGATTTAAAAGACGTTCTTTTTGATGAATATCCTCAGTTCATGGAATGGGAAGGTGATATAAAGAAGATTCGTGAAGAATATGTAAAATATAAAAGCCAAAAATCACTCCTTGATTATGATGACCTTCTGGTTTTCTTAAAGAATCTTTTAGTTACTCATGAAGAGATTCGCTCAAGCTTATCCCGAAAATATAAATATATTATGGTTGATGAATATCAGGATACGAATAAGCTTCAGGCTCACATTGCCTGCCTTTTAGCCTCGGAACATAATAATATTATGGTTGTAGGAGACGATGCCCAGAGTATTTATTCTTTCAGGGGGGCAAATTATAGGAATATTATTGATTTCCCGAAAATTTTTAAGGGCGCAAAGATTATTACTCTCGAGGAGAACTATCGTTCTACTCAACCTATCCTTGATATGACCAATGCTGTGATTAAAGAAGCGCGTGAGGGTTTTGAAAAGACTCTTTATACCAAGAAGAAATCAGAAGCGCTTCCAGTTTTTATTGACGCGCAGGATGAACACGCACAATCCAAATATGTAGCGGATAAAATACTTGAGCTTAGGGAAGAGGGTGTTGAATTAAGGGATATTGCAGTTTTATTCCGTTCCGGATGGCACTCAAATGATTTGGAAATTGAGCTTTCCAGCCGCAACATCCCTTTTGTAAAATATGGAGGGCAAAAATTTGTCGAGGCAGCGCACATAAAAGACATAATGTCTTATTTGCGCATTGCCTATAATATGTTTGATGAAGTAAGTTGGCACAGGATGTTATTGCTCATCCCGGGAATAGGCCCAAAAACAGCACAGACAATTATTAATGAGATTGTTACCCAGAAAAAAGGGCTTGCTGTTGATGAAAAAGCTTATCGCAAGATTGAAGATGTAAGGAAAGTTTTAGAGATTCTAAAAAATGTTGATTCTACGAGGCTTACTCCGTCGGAACTAATCAAGGCTTTTCTGGAATATTACCAGCCATTATTAAAAGTAAAATATGATGATTTCCATAAGCGCATTAATGACCTTGATTCCCTTGAACATATTGCCTCCCGTTATACTTCCTTAGAAAAGTTTTTGACAGATATGGCCTTGGAGCCTCCGGAGAGAAGCATTGTGGAATCTGGGTTTAATGATAAGGATGACTCAAGATTGACACTTTCTACGATTCACTCCGCAAAAGGTTTAGAGTGGCATAGTGTTTTTCTTATTTATGTAGCAGAAGGACACATGCCTTCTTATTTGTCTTTAGAAAATGCAGATGATATTGAAGAAGAGCGTAGGCTTTTTTATGTTGCTTCAACCCGGGCAAAAGAAAACCTCTTTTTGCTAAAGCCGCATATTGACCGTTCGCCGAGAAGTTTTATGAATGAAGGGGGCTTGGTTTTTACACAGGTATCGCGTTTCCTGGAGCAGGGGAATATTTTGGATAAGTTTGTGGAAACCGAAAATGGCGGAGAATTTGACAGGATTGTAGAAGAAACAGATTTTGATGATATTGTTGAACCTCGACATCCGCGCGACAAAGAGTTTTTTGACAGAATGAATGATTATTTTGGCGAGAATGAATGAAATGAATCTGTCGTTTTTCTCGCTCAGGTCGATTTTTTAACGGCAAAGGTCTCTCGTATTTTGGCGGCTGCTGAACTCCACCCTCCGCCTCTGCTTCGGGTGTCGAACAGCATCGCCGTCCCGATATTGTCCCGCCCTGTCGGTCGGGACATCGGGATTCCCAAAATACTCGAGCATGCTTTGCCTAAAATCGACATTCGCTCGAAAATCCGACAGATTCATTTATAATAGTAATGATTCTAGCGGATGGTTTGGCTTTTGTTTTATCGGGGCCTCCGAGGATGCCGAGCGGGCACGGTTCGCCCGCTAAATACACGTAGCGAGAGCGAGGCACCGCAGGGGAGCGAAATTTTGCCTCGCAGGGGCAAAATAAGCGTCCCCGAGAAAACAAAAGACAAGGCAGACGCGAAAGTTAACTACCTTTTTCCTTGAGAATGCTTGTAAACTGTGCTAAAATAGGAAAAGTTGGAGTTTTATCAGAAGCTTAACTTAATATTCTTATTCAAGTTAGGTTAATTTAGAGGGAATAAATGATTGTCACACAGCTTAAGCCGTCACAGGAGATACTAGACAGCTTAAAAGGCTTTAACAAGATTTTCTTAGTCGGTTGCGGCGAATGTGCCACTACTTGTAAGACCGGCGGAGAAGTTGAGCTTGCTAAGCTCAAGGTTGAGTTAGAAAAAGAAGGGAAAACAGTTGTTGGGATGTGTGTCCCAAGCGCTCCTTGCGTAGCCGCAAAGCTTAAAATAGAGCTTGCTAAGAATATGGCGCAAGTACGCCAGGCAGAAGCAGTGCTGGTACTTGCTTGTGGTTTGGGAGTTCAGTCCGTAAAAGACAATGACCGGTTGCAGCTCACAGTTCTCCCTGCACTAAATACAATCTTTGGCGCAGTGTTGGATGCCAAGGGGAATTTTTATGAAAAATGTTCCTTGTGTGCAGATTGTGTCTTAGGTGAAACTGGCGGTATTTGTCCAATTACCCTCTGTGCAAAGGGTTTGTTAAATGGCCCCTGCGGAGGGATGAATAAAGGTAAGTGCGAAGTAGATAAAGAGAAAGATTGCGCATGGGTTTTGATTTATAAAGAAATGGAAAAAAAGAACAAGCTTGATGTTTTAAAGAAAGTTCGTCAGCCAAAAGATTTTAAGAAGTCAAATAAGCCGCATAAGTTGATTTTAAATCAGGAGTAAAATGGGAGAAACTTATTCCGATAAAGTAATGGATCATTTCATGAACCCCAGAAATGTTGGGGAAATTACGGATGCCAGTGGGGTTGGTACCGTCGGAAATCCCGTGTGCGGGGATGTAATGAAAATGTTTTTAAAGATTGAAAATGAAGTAATTACAGATGCAAAATTTAAAACTTTTGGTTGTGGTGCTGCGGTTGCAACAAGTTCTATGGTTACAGAGATGGTTAAAGGAAAAACTATTAATGAAGCGCTTGCAATTTCAAATAAGGCAGTTGCAGAAGCATTAGGAGGATTACCTGCAATAAAAATGCATTGTTCTGTTTTGGCAGAACAAGCCTTAAGGTCGGCTTTGGCGGATTATTATAAGAAACAGGGTAAGCCTGTTCCTTTTGATGAAAAAATGCATGCGCACGATGAACATCATGGTCATGAACAAGAGTAAAGAATCGAAAAAAGCAGGAATTTTGAGCCCTTTAGTTGAGTTGACAAAAGCTCAGATACGTAGTAAAATTCTTATTAAGTTAAAAAAACAGAAGGAGGAAGACCGTAACCGAAAAAGTAAAAAGATAAAACAAAGACTTTTTAGGACACAGGTTTTTACTAAGGCAAATAATATAATGTTTTATATTGCATTTCGTGGCGAGGTTGATACGGAAGAGATGATTAGAGAGTCAAGAAAATTAGGTAAGATAATAGCAGTTCCAGTATGTCAAAAAGATAGAGAAACTTTGAGGCCATGTATTTTAGATAATGACGCGCGGTTAAAAAGGGGCCCATATGGCGTCCGCGAACCAGCTTTGGAGAGTTTTATTAGAATGGACGAGTTAGACCTTGTGATTGTCCCCGGCTTAGCCTTTGACAAAAAAGGCAATCGATTGGGCCGCGGGATGGGGTTTTACGACCGTTTCTTAAGTAAACTACCCAAGCGCACAAAAACCCTTGGCCTTGCTTTTGACTTTCAAATCTTACCATCCGTACCCACCAGAGCGCACGATGTGCGTATTAACAAAGTTTTGTTTGCTTAATCAATAATAAAAGAGTTAACCAAAGAGTAATTGCGTTTGCGCTAAATTTTCGGTGTTAATTATAATTTTGCCGATATTTGTTTAGTGCGTTGCTTTTGGAAAGAGGAGGAAGGAATAGTCATGTTAAACATAGCTATATTCGTGGGAATTGCATTAATTGCCTGCTGTGCAGGATATTTTATGAGGAAATATTTTGCAGAAAAGAAAGTTCAAAGCGCCGAATTGCAGGCACAGCAGATTATTGAACAGGCGAAAAAAGAAGCGCAGGATAAGCGTAGAGAAATTGACTTGGAAGGCAAAGACCTTCTTTTTAGATTAAGGCAGGATTTTGAGCGCGAGACAAAAGACAGAAGACTGGAAATTTCCAATATGGAAAGAAGGCTTGCGCAAAAAGAGGAAAATATTGACCGAAGGCTTGATCTATTAGAGAAGAAGGAAAAAGAAATCGATTTAAGGCAGGAAAATCTTAAGAAACAGGAAGAGGCATTAAAGGCTAAAGATAGCCAGTTGCATTTATTGATTGCGGAAGAGAAAGAAAGATTGCAGAAGATTTCTTCTTTGTCTGCCGAAGAGGCAAAGCAAATTCTCTTGAGCCGCTTGAATGAAGAATTAAATGTGGAAAAAGCAGTGCTTATTAAAAGAGAAGAAGAAGAAATGAAGCAGACTGTTGATAAAAAAGCCAGAGAAATTATCAGCCTTGCGATTCAAAGATGCTCAGCGGAGCATACCGTAGAGTCTACTGTAAGCGTTGTTAATCTACCTAATGATGAGATGAAGGGAAGGGTTATCGGAAGAGAAGGCAGGAATATACGCGCATTAGAAATGGCAACTGGGGTTGATGTAATTATTGATGATACTCCCGAAGCAGTAACCCTCTCAGGTTTTGATACTGTGCGCCGTGAAATTGCGCGGCTCAGCCTTGAGAAATTAATTTCTGACGGCAGAATCCATCCGGGCAGGATTGAAGAAATTGTTGAAAAGACAAAAAAAGAAATGGAAGAAAAGATCCGCGAGGAAGGCGAAAAAGTGGCTTTTGAGGCGGGGATAAATGGATTGCATCCGGAAATTATTAAGTTATTGGGCCGTTTGAAATACCGCACCAGCTTTGGCCAGAATGCTTTGCAGCATTCCAAAGAAGTATCTTTTCTATTAGGGGCAATGGCATCGGAGCTGGGTTTGGATTTTAAACTTGGAAGGCGTATAGGGCTCTTGCATGACATAGGTAAGGCAGTTGATCATCAGGTTGAAGGTACGCATGCGAAATTGGGAGCTGATTTAGCAAGAAAATATAATGAGTCTCCTGAAGTTGTATCCGCAATTGAAGCGCATCACGAAGAGGCTGCTCCAACGAGCTTATACGCAGTCCTTGCGATTGCAGCGGACGCAATCAGCGCAGCTCGTCCCGGTGCACGCAGAGAAACATTGGAAACTTATATTAAGCGCCTTGAGAAATTAGAGTCTATCGCAAATCTTTTTAAGGGTGTAGAGAAATCATTTGCTATCCAGGCAGGCCGTGAGATAAGGATTATTGTGCAGCCTGATAAGATTTCCGATAGCGATGCTATTAATCTTTCCCGCGATATCCGTAAGAAAATTGAAGAGGGTATGGAATATCCGGGCCAGATTAAAGTAACGGTAATTAGGGAAACAAGAGCAATTGAGTATGCAAAATAAGTCGCAAGTTGCAAGATTCAAGTTTCAGGTAAAATCTTTTTCTTGAAACCTGAAACCTGCAACTTGAAACCTAGGAATATATGAAGATTTTATTTATCGGTGATGTGGTTGGAAGGCCGGGCAGAGACGCTATAAACAAGCTTTTGCCTAAACTTAAAAAAGAGCATAATTTAAGTTTCGTAATTGCCAATGCGGAAAATGCTGCCGGAGGATCCGGCATTACGCAAAAAACAGCCGCGGAATTATTTGGCGCGGGAGTAGATGTGCTTACTTCCGGAGATCATATCTGGAAAAAAAGCGAGATTTTGGAATTTATTAAGGAAGAAGAGAGAATTTTGCGCCCAGCAAATTTTCCAGCTGGAGCTCCTGGCAGAGGATTTAGCATATTTAAAGCAGCCAATGGAATTAAAGTCGGAGTAATTAATGTTAACGGAAGAGTTTTTATGGAGGCATTGGAGTGCCCTTTTCGAACTGCGCTGGCAGCACAAGAAACAATAAGCAAAGAAACAAAAATTATTATTGTAGATATCCACGCGGAAGCAACTTCTGAAAAAGTAGCTTTGGGATGGTTCTTAGATGGAAAGGTTTCCGCTATATTAGGAACGCACACGCATATACAAACAGCCGATGAAAAAATTCTGCCTCAGGGCAGCGCTTATATTACAGATGCAGGGATGACTGGGCCATATAATTCAGTGATTGGTAGGAAGGTCGAGAATGTTTTGGATAAATTCCTTAGCGCAATCCCTGTTAAGTTTGAAGTTGCCGAGGAGAATGTGCAATTACACGGTGTTGTTTTGGATATAGATGAATCAAGCGGCAAGGCAAGGTCGATATTGCGCCTGCAGGAGAAAGTTTCTTAAATGGCCGAGAATAGATTTAAATATTTTGTATTAATGCAGATTTTTGCAGTTTTTCTGTTTGGCTCCGTGTTTGTTTCTTCTGCCCAGCAGGATGATAGTATTGAGGTTGCTTTGGATGTTAATTCAAGCCCCGTAACCTCGCTTCCAAAAATATTTAAACCGGGCATTGATATAAGCGGAAGAGGTTTTCATCGTGAGCCGACATGGCCTCAAGGCTTAGCAGCAAAAGAGGTTTTAGATAAATGGCAAAAGGAGATTGGTTTTGAAGGGGTTTACCGTTTGCCTTATAGCCTTTGGGAGATAAGCCAGCTTTCTAAAAATGCGGAACTGCAGAATAAACTTATAGCAACCTATGATGAAGTGATAAAAAGGATATCGGATTCCGGCGGGACCGTGATAGTTAATGTTTTTGGTATGCCAGCCGGCTTAGGTAAAATCTTAGACAGGAGAAGCCCGCCCCAAGACTTCAGAGAATTCAAAAAATTTGTAAAGAAAACAATCAGTGAATTAAGTTGTAATAAAAAATATAATGTTTGGTATGAGGTTTGGAACGCTCCGGATTTGGATGATTTTTTTCTTGGCCGCAAGCAGGATTACCTGTATTTATACCGTTCTATAGCGGAAGCGGTGAAAGAATTAGAGCGTCAGAATAAAATACATATCCCTGTCGGAGGTCCAAGCATAAGCGGGTGGTTCCAGAATATTAACGGGAATAATGTTTTGACCCCGGAGAAAAGCTTAGTTTACGAGCTCATTAAATACTGCTATCGTTACCATCTTCCCTTAGATTTCATCAGCTGGCATGTTTATTCAACAGCTACTTCTCCGGAAAAAGACGAAACAATTTACAAGAAAACGATTATTAGTTTAACAAGGGATTGGCTGAGCTATTTTAAATTTAAAAAAGAGACACCGTTAATTATAGATGAATGGAATTATGATAAAAGCATCAATGTCCTTCCGGAAAGGAAAGAGAAGTCCTTTGTTGCTGCCAGCTATATTCCAAGCCGGATAAAAGGCATGTATGAGTCTGGGATTGATTATCAGGCGTATTATTGTTTAGAGGATTTCCAGCATAATAAAGAAGGCATAACCCGGAATGTAGGGGTGTTTTCTTTTGACCCGGAATATGTAGAATATAAAGGAACTCCTAAGGCAACCTACAATGTTTTTAGGATGCTTTCAAAACTTGGCAAAGAAATGTTTTTGCTTAAAACTCAGGATGATTTTGCAGGTGTAATTGTGACTAAATCTCCGGAAGAAATCGCAATATTAGCCTATAATTATAGCGATCAGGATTTAGTTACGAATTACCTGTCAAAAAATATTGCCTATCTGGCAGGTTCGGAAAGAAGGTTTTTATTGGATATCATTAAAACTGGTGATGTAGATAAGATTATGTCGGGAGATATCGAAATTTCTAAATTACGTATGACGAAAAGGGTGAAGAACTTTTTAAGGAAAGCACAGGAATTAAATTCCAGAGAGAAGAAGTTTGAAACTACCCCGCGAAATATTAAATTGCAGATAAAAGGGTTAAAGGGAAATTATCTCTATGAAAAATACGTGGTAGATTCATCCTGCGCGCAGAATTGTAAGTTTGCTCCGCAGGAAGATAAAGAATTGCCTATGCTGCAGTCTTTTCAGGAGACATTAGTTTTAAAGCCATATTCGGTCCAGCTAATTTTATTGAAGAATAAGCCGCCAGATCCAGAGCCGGAGGTCAAAGAAGCAGTAAAAGAACCGGTAAAAGAGAGTATTCCCGAAGCAAAGGAAGTATCTGCGGTTAAGCAGAAACAATAAAAATCTTTATGCCGAAAACCACACAAGGCCAATCTTTAGAAACTGGTATCCGTCTTGAATCCAAGCACGTTTATACCGTTTCTCAAATTACAGAAGATATAAAGGTTATATTAGAAAATACATTTGGTGATGTTTGGGTAGAGGGGGAAATCTCTAATTTTAAAGCAGCTTCTTCCGGGCACTTTTATTTTTCTTTAAAAGATTCCAAAGCGGTATTGCTGGCCGCGATGTTTTCTCGTGCAAACCGGGAAATTAAATTTAAGATTGAAGATGGCCTAAAAGTAATTTGTTTTGGAAAAGTAGATGTTTATCCTCCTCGCGGGCAATATCAGCTTATTGTAGAAAGAATTGAACCAAAAGGCATAGGCGCTCAGCAGTTAGCCTTTGAACAGCTAAAAGAAAGGCTTTTAAAAGAGGGATTGTTTGCTCCGGAGCATAAAAAACCCCTTCCTCTTATGCCATTTCGCGTCGGGATTGTTACATCCGGGGCAGGAGCTGCGGTAAGAGATATCTTACAGATTCTTAAGAAGGGCGCTCTTTGTGTTGATGTGGTTATTCGTTCCGTCCGCGTACAAGGAGAAGCTGCTGCAGGAGAAATTGCCCGGGCAGTAGAAGATTTTAATAGTTTTGATAAAATTGATACTATAATTGTAAGCCGCGGCGGAGGAAGCATTGAAGACCTCTGGGCGTTTAATGAAGAAATAGTGGCAAGGGCGGTTTATAATTCAAAGATTCCTGTAATTTCAGCGGTAGGCCATCAGATTAATACCACGCTTTGCGATTTGGTCTCTGATATGTTTGTGGAAACCCCATCAGCTGCAGCAAAAATCATCGTTGATAAAAAGAATGCACTTTTATCTGATTTAGATGGTATGCGGCATGAGTTGAAGTTCTCTATTTCCGAGGCGATCAATGAATTAAGGCATAATTTGATTGCTCTTGAGCACATGTTAAAAAGCCCTCAAGACAGGCTTTTAGAAAAACAACAGACAGTAGATGATTTAAACGAAAGATTGAATTTAAGTATCCACCAGTATTTAAAAAATATTAATGAAAGAGTGATGGCTCTTGCAGGAAGATTAGATGCGCTTAGCCCTTTGTCGGTATTAGCACGTGGGTATAGCTTAAGTTCACTTTTAACCGACGGGTCAATTATTAAAGATGCCGGAAATTTAAAACCAGGGGATTTAATAAAAACTTTTTTGGGTAAAGGTGCGTTTGTTAGCAGGGTTCAGGAGGTAATGAAGGATGAAAGAAAAACAGACATTTGAAGAAGATTTAAAGAAACTGCAAAAAATTGTTGAAGAGTTATCAAGCGGGAAACTGACTTTGGGCGAGTCTATGAAAAAATATGAAGAAGGGGTCAAGCTTGCGCAAAGTTGCTCTCAGGTGTTAAATGATGCTGAGCGCAAAGTTGATTTATTGATGAAAAAAGAAGGGAAATTTTCTTTGGAAAAGTTTGAAGAAACAGAGGAAGGGAAAGAGTAGCAATGTTATTGGAAAATATTAATTCCCCTCAGGACCTTAAGAAATTGACGAGTGGGCAGCTTGCTATCTTAGGCAGTGAAATAAGAGATAAGATTGTAAGTACTGTTTCTCAAAATGGCGGGCATCTTGCTTCAAGCCTTGGTGCTGTGGAGTTAATAATTGCTTTGCATTATTGCTTGGATTGCCCTAAAGATAAAATAGTTTTTGATGTTGGCCATCAAGCATACGCTCATAAGTTGTTGACAGGCAGGAATGCTCAATTCTCGAGCCTGCGCCAATTTGGCGGAATAAGCGGTTTTCCTTCCAAGGATGAATCTATTTATGATGCTTTCACAGTGGGGCATTCTTCCAATGCCGTATCTTTAGCCCTTGGGCTTGCCTGTGCAAGAGAAACTTTGCCTAAGGAAGCCTATTTTAAAGTGGCAGCGGTAATCGGAGACGGTTCGTTAAGCGGAGGGCTTTGTTTTGAAGGTTTGAATAACGCAGGCCACCTTAAGAAAGACCTCCTCGTTGTATTAAATACTAATGAATTAAGTATTGCGCCTAATGTTGGAGCGCTAAGTACATATTTAAATAAAATTATTTCTTTGCCTATATATAATCGTTTTAAGGCTTCTCTTGAAAAATTCACAACTTCGCGTATTCCCAAGGGAAGCCGTATTATTAAGCTTGCAAATAAGTTTGAAGAAGGGCTAAAAGGCTTATTCATTCCAGGAATGTTTTTTGAAGAGTTGGGTTTTAAATACTTTGGCCCGTTTGACGGGCACAATTTAGAGCTTTTAATCCGCAGCCTTAAAAATATTAGCACAATAAAAGGGCCGATTCTATTCCATGTTATTACAAAAAAAGGTAAAGGTTATCTTCCCGCGGAAAAAGAACCGGTTAGATTCCATGGGACAGGCTCTTTTAATATTAATACCGGAGAATCATCAAAGATAGCATCAACTAGTTATACAGATATTTTTAGCAAGAAGCTCGTGGAATTAGCGCAAACTGATAAAAAGATTATCGCTATAACTGCGGCAATGCCAGAAGGCACGGGCCTTGATAAATTTAGGAATGCATATCCCGATAGATTTTTTGACGTAGGGATTGCTGAATCTCATGCAGTCTGTTTTGCAGCCGGACTTGCAAAAGAAGGGTTTAAGCCTATTATCGGCGTCTATTCTACTTTTCTACAGAGAGCTTTTGATCAGATTATTGAAGATGTGGCTTTGCAGGAATTACCTGTTGTTTTCGCAATTGACCGTGCAGGGATCTCTGGAGAAGATGGAGTAACACATCAGGGGATATTTGACATCTCCTTTCTAAATTTAGTTCCGAACATAGTAATAATGGCTCCTAAAGATTTCATTGAGCTGGAATACATGCTTGAGTTTGCGTTTAAATTAGGTAAACCTGTAGCAATTAGATATCCGAAAGGAATCGGTGTAACTTTTGCAAATAATATGCGGCAGATAGAATTGGGGAAGGCGGAAATTTTAAAGAAGGGCGATGACTTCATGGTTATCGCGTATGGGAGCATGGTTTCTTTAGCGCAGGAAGCCTTAGAGAATTTATTTAAAGAAGGCAAAGCAGGAACGTTAGTGAATGCCCGTTTTGCCAAGCCGCTGGATAAGGAATTATTTATAACCCTTGCAACAAAGTTTAAGCATATTTTTACTATTGAAGAAGGCGTTTTAAATGGTGGTTTTGGTTCTTCTGTGGCTGAAGTGATAAATAGGCAGGTAGTTAAAATTGGCTTACCCGGAGCTTTTATAACTCATGGAAAAAGAGAGTTATTGTTGGATAAATACGGGTTAAGTGTAGAAGCGATAGTTAATAAAATCAGGACGGTTGTAGGATAAGGAAAATAAATTGGCAAAGATTATTATAAATAAAAATAAATGCAAGGGTTGCCTTTTGTGCATTAGTGTCTGTCCAAAAGGATTGATTGTCAGGGGGGAGGAATTAAACACTTTAGGTGTAAAACCGGCTAAATTTAAAGATGAACAAGTTTGCCTTGGGTGCATGATGTGTGCTGTAATTTGCCCGGAGTGTTGTATAGAGGTCTATAAATAGAAGTTGCAAGTTTCAGGTTGCAAGTTTCAAGTAAAAGATTGCATCTGAAACTTGAATCTTGTAACTTGAAACCAAGAAAAATAAATTATGAAGAATAAGATTTTGATGAGCGGAAATGAAGCAATTGCCGAAGGAGCAATCAAGGCAGGCTGCAGGTTTTATGCCGGATATCCGATTACTCCGCAGAATGAATTGATTGCTTACATGTCTTCCAGGATGCCAGAAGTAAAAGGCGTATTTATTCAAGCAGAGTCAGAATTGGCTGCGATAAATATGGTTTATGGCGCTTCAGCTGCAGGCGTAAGAGCGATGACTTCTTCATCAAGTCCGGGTGTTAGCCTTAAGCAAGAAGGAATTTCCTATATTGCAGGAGCTGAATTGCCGGCAGTAATTGTAAATGTGATGCGCGGCGGGCCGGGCCTTGGAAATATTGCTCCAGCTCAGTCGGATTATTTTCAGGCAACTAGAGGAGGAGGCCATGGTGATTATCGCTCTATTGTAATTGCTCCTTCTGCTGTGCAAGAAGCTTTTGATTTGATGTTCTTGGGATTTGGCCTTGCTGATAAATACCGAAATCCTGTTATTGTTTTGACAGATGGCATGCTTGGCCAGATGATGGAACCTATAAAAGTTGCAAGTTGCAAGTTTCAAGTTTCAAGTAAAAAGCCTTGGGCGCTTACTGGTTGCGCAGGTAGAAAACCGAATATTGTGAAATCATTCTTTTTAGCAGAAGGCGCTTTAGAGATTGCTAATTTAAAGCTTCAGGAAAAATATAAAACGATTCAAGAAAAAGAACAGCGTTTTGAGGGATTATTCCTGGATGATGCAAATATCATTTTGGTTGCATACGGATCAATGGCGCGCGTTGCAAAAGGCGCGGTAGGCGCATTGCGTAGGAATGGTAAAAAAGTCGGGCTTATCCGCCCAATTACTTTATGGCCTTTTCCAAGTAAGGTTTTTAAGAGTATCTGCCAAAGAAATAAGAAGTCAAAAGTTCTAGTTATAGAAATGTCTTATGGCCAGATGATTGAAGATGTTTTGCTGTCAGTTAACGGTAAGCTTCCGGTTGAATTTATTGGTAAATCTGGAGGAGGAATTCCTTCAGAGGAAGATATAATAAATAAGATAAAATTATTATAAATGGAAAAAATATATAGACGTCCCGAATCACTATACGATACCTCGACTCATTATTGCCCCGGTTGCGGGCACAGCACTGTGCATAAAATCATCGCTGAAGTCGTTGATGAATTAGGTATACGTAAAAAAGTTATTGGAATTGCTCCGGTTGGCTGTGCGGTGGTTGCTTATAATTACTGGAATTTTGATTGCTCGGAAGCTGCTCACGGAAGGGCGCTTGCTGTGGCAACAGCAATTAAGAGAGTAAGGCCAAACAATATAGTTTTTACTTATCAGGGGGATGGAGATTTAGCTGCAATTGGGACAAACGAAACAATACATGCAGCGAACAGAGGAGAAAACCTCACTGTAATTTTTATTAACAATGCGATTTATGGCATGACCGGAGGCCAGATGGCCCCTACCACGCTTTTAAATCAAAAAACCGCAACTACTCCTCTTGGCAGGGATGCTAAGTTTCAAGGTTATCCCTTAAAAATTTCCGAGATGCTGGCAGTTTTGCCGGCGGTAAAATATATTGAAAGAGTGTCTTTGCAATCGGTTCCGGAAACTATTAAGGCGAAGAAAGCTATAAAACAGGCTTTTATTAATCAGGTTGATGGGGTTGGATTTTCTTTGGTTGAAGTGTTGTCTCCCTGTCCAACATATTGGGGGATGAATCCCGTGGATTCGCTAAAATGGATTAAAGATGTGATGGCTAAAGAATTTCCATTAGGGAGAATTAAATAAAACATGATAGAGCGGATCATTATTGCAGGTTCCGGCGGGCAAGGAGTCATGCTTTTGGGTAAAGTCTTAGTTTCATCCGCTATGAAGGAAGGAAAATTTGTTACATGGCTTCCCGCTTATGGTCCGGAAGTGCGAGGAGGAGCGGCTCATTGTATGGTAGTAATTTCTGATAGTGAAATCGGCTCGCCTTTTGTGGATAAAGCAGATAGTTTGATTATCATGAATAGCCAGTCACTGGATAAATTTAAGAATCGCCTTAAAGAAAACGGCATTATGATTTTGAACAACTCTTTGGCGGATATAAATATTAAGAAAAGCCTTGTTATAAAATATCCTTTTACTGATATTGCTCAGGATTTGGGAAATATCAAAGTTGCGAATATGGTAGCTTTGGGTTGTTTTCTGGCCCACAAGAAAATAGCAGGTTTAAAAAGCGTATTTTCAACAATTGTTGAATTTGCCCCTGCCGGAAAAAAAGAACTCATTGAGGTAAACAAAAAAGCAATACTGAAAGGAATGGAACTTAAAAAATGATAAGAGTACGTTTTGCCCCAAGCCCTACAGGATATTTGCATATCGGCGGCGGCCGCACCGCTTTATTTAATTGGATTTATGCCCAGGCTCAGGGTGGCAAGTTTGTTTTAAGGATTGAAGATACGGATAAATTACGTTCAAAACAAGAATACGTTGATGAAATTCTCTTTAGCCTAAAATGGCTCGGCTTCAACTGGGATGAGATTTATTATCAAAGCCAGAGATTTGATCTTTACAGAGAATATGCCCAAAAACTTCTTCAAGAAGGGAAGGCTTATATTGAAAAATCTCCCGAGGGGAAAGAGGCGATTATCTACAAAGTCAACCCTCAAAAGATTCAGGTAAACGATTTGATCCGCGGCCAGATTGAATTTGATTCGTCAGTTATTAAAGATCAGGTTTTGATTAAATCAGACGGGACGGCTACTTATAATTTTGCCTGTGTTGTTGATGACGCAACTATGAATATTACTCATATTATAAGAGGGGATGACCATATCTCAAATACCCCAAAACAGCTGCTTATATACGAGGCCTTAGGTTTTAAAATTCCCGAATTTGCGCATTTACCTCTAATCATGGGCATGGAGGGAGGAAGGCTTTCCAAGAGAACCGGGGCAACGGCAATATCCGATTACCGCAAGATGGGGTATTTATCCGAAGCCTTGGTAAACTATCTTTTGCTTTTAAGCTGGGCGCCGGGAGGAAACAGGGAAGTAATTGATATTAATGAAGCAATTAAGCTGTTTGATATTAAAAATGTAAATAAGACGGCCGCAACATTTGATTTAAAGAAGCTTGATTGGATGAATAATCAGTATCTTAAGAATAAGGATCCCCTTAAACTTTTTGACGAGATATTCCCTGCGTTGGTTGAGAAAAAATATATTGATAAAGATAATTTTGATAAAGATTACGTTGTTTCTCTGATAAAATTATTTCAAGGCAGGCTTACCACTATAAATGATTTTGTTGATTGGTCGGATTTCTTTTTTGTTAAAGATATTGTAATGGATGAGGCAGCGCGGGAAAAGCACTTATCGAAGGACTTATCAAAAGAATTTAAGCTTTTCTCAGACAAGCTGGATGCTTTAGGAGAATTTAATATAACAAACATAGAAACTGTTTTCCGTGATGTGTTGAAGGATTTAAATTTGGAGTCAAAAGCTTTAATCCATCCGGTCAGGGTTGCCTTAACCGGAAAAACTATTGGACCTGGCCTTTTTGAAGTGATATATTATCTAGGTAAAGAGCGTACAAAGACAAGGCTTTCACGTTTTATCAAATAACGAAGGAGCAGCTATGAATTTTAAAAGGCTTTTGTTTCTTGTTTCTTTTGTTTTTGTTTCTCTTCTTGCCGGATGTGAAACTTCAAAAGGCGTAGCTGTCGGAGTAGCAGGAACCGCGGTTGGCGCAGTGGAAGACACCAAGAATACGTATAGTTTTCTAGAGCGGGTTGACAACTGGATGAGAAAGAATATGTGGTAGTTTTGTAATATCGTGAAGAACAAGGTATTCTTTTTGGTACTTTTAAGTTTTTTAATTCGCGGCTTATTCGCAGTTTATTACCTTAATTTTGATACACACTATTCGAAAAGCTACGGGACAAAACCCTTTCTAAGCGGCAAAAGCAAGATTGATGAAGTTGTTATAAACTACGATAAATACAATTCCACTGCCTACAATATTGTTTTTTCCGGAGGAATGCTTGATAAAACAGAGCATTTCCTTTATCACCCGCCTCTTTATTCGTTCTTTTTGGCATTTTCTTATTTTTTCTTTGGTTACAATATTCTTTCTTTTATCATTCCTCAAATTTTGCTCGCCTCATTTAATTCTGCTTTGGTATTTATTCTTACATTCCGAATATTTAGGAATGAAAAGGTTTCTTTTATTGCTGCATTAATGTATGCATTAAACCCCTACTTTGTATTAAATTCAGTGCTTCTTTTATCAGAAACTCTTTACTCATTCCTACTGCTTTGCGTGTTTATTATTTGTTCAAAAATCGCTTTTCCTCCCAGCCAGAAGAATAATTTTTTATCCGGAATATTTTTGGGCTTAACTGCTTTATGCCGCACAGTAGTATTGGTTTTTATACCTTTTGTATTTATCTGGCTTATATCAGTATTGAGAAAAAGAGCTAAAGCTATCATTATTTCTTCCAGTGTTATCTTTTTGGCGTTTTTGTTAGTATATGGCTCTTGGTTAGTGAGAAACTATTTTACATATGGCCGCTTTGCTTCTTCAATAGGGTATGATTCTGCGCTTGAAGAAAACTCTCTGCAATTGTATAAGCAGCATGTAGAAGGTACTTTAGAATATGGGAAACAAAGGCAGATTTTCTTTAATTGGGTAGCAAATAATAAGCAACTTTATCTTAAGAATTCCGCTAAACGTTTTGTAACCTTTTTCTTTAAGCCTTATTCTGTGGATGATATAACGAAAAGAAATAAGATAATTGCATTTTTTGTGTTCCTTCTAATATTCCCTTTGGGCTATCTGGGGCTATTTAGGCAAATAATGATTAATAATAGGATATCTTGGCTTATTTTCTTTTATTGCCTTTCTACCGCTTTCTTGCATGTTATGACTTCTATCTCTGCGCTTGAGAATATGCGTTATCGCCTACCGATAATGCTTTGTCTTATCCCGTTTGCCGCAAATGAACTATATTTGGCTATAAAATCCGCCAAGAGAAAGTTTTCTTAAAAACAAATATTTTTAGATTTCCGTCGATAATATTTATTTTACCTCTACTTGAAATCGCATTAATATGTGTTATACTTTCTGTAGAAAAAAGGTTCGGGCGAGGGGAAAACTACCAGCGGGCAGGCAATGCCCAGCTTAAAACAAACAAAAATTAAATTTACCCCTTGCCCTTTTTGTTGTCCCTTCCGGTTATTTGCAATAATCCAGTAATTATAAGCTCTTGCAAAAAAAACCTCTAAGATATATAATTCTTTAAGGTTAGGTGTCTGCTAAATCAAGAATTTCATTAATTTTTGCAGAGTTGTGCCTTATTCTGCCGTTTCTGATGGCAGATGGAAGAGGACGAACCGATGCTTAAAGGAGGTTAAAGATGTTGGTCAAAAATCTAATGACATCAAATGTAATTACTATAACCCCGGATTCATCTATAAAAGAAGTGGGAAGGATTCTAAAAGAGAAAAGGATAAGCGGAATTCCAGTTGTTGATAATGACGGAGAGCTTGTTGGGATTATAACGCTTACGGATTTATTCAAGATATTGGGCCAGATTTATCATTGGAGAAAAGTTGAGTCTGTAGCCCCTGAATTGAGAATTAGCGAAATGTTTGAGAAAGAAAAAGAAGAGGCCAAAGTAGCAAGTTACATGACCAAAGCAGTATTTACTGTTGAAGAAGAGGAGCCTATTGAGGCGGTAATGGATCTTATGTTTGAAAGAAATGTTCATACAATCCCTGTTACAAGAAAAGGTAAATTAGTTGGAGTCATTGGACAGAGAGATTTGATATATAGCTGTTTTTGATAAGTAGGAATAAAGAAATTTATACATTTTCCTGTCGTCTAATCAAGCGAGCTTGATTTTGCAACAGTTTGCGAGCGCAGTCCTCGCTTGCCCTGATATCAAGAAATAGGCAAGCAAGGATGGTAGGAATAAAGAAATTTATACATTGCCCTGTCGTCTAATTGGTAGGACTTCAGATTCTGGATACGATATTGGCTGAAATCATAACATATTGAAATCATTGTAACTCTAATCTCCATGAATAACTTGCGGAGATTTTTTGTTTTTAGGTCTTTTAATGTTCTTTAACCATTTATAATATTCCATAGTCATTTTTTAGACACTGGGTAGGGTGTTTTTTCGCACAATCGGTAATTTTCGCATAAATAGTCCTACTAATCCTATCTATGAGTAAGTGATATAATACTAGAAATGAATAATTCCAGTCCCAAAACGAAACACCATTTTGTACCAGTTTTTTATCTCAAAGGGTTTGTTAATTCAAACGGTTCACTGTGGGTGTATGACAAAAATGACAAAGGCTTATTTGAATCATCACCGGAAGGGATAGCCTATGAAAAACACTACTTTTCTTTTACAAATCTGCAAGGAGAGAAGGATTCAGAGACAGTAGAGAATGCCATGAGCGAATTGGAAGGAAAATTTGCAGGTGTTGTTAAAAAAATACTTAATTGCAAAGAGTTATCCGAAAAAGATAATTTAGATTTTGCGTTATTTGTTTCTTCTATGATGGTAAGAGTGCCCAATATGAAGGAAAACATTCGAGAGTCAACAGGTGAAGTAATAAAGCGAACGAGTCTTTTTATTGCATCAAATAAAGAAAATTTTGAGAAAATGATAGAAAATTATGAGAAAAATACAGGGAAAAAGATTAGTATGACGCCTGAAGAGTTACGTCAATGGATGCTTAATGAAAATAATTATACAGTAAATGTTGACCATCAATATGCGATTGGGATGGCACTATCTTTACTAGATAGTTTTGCGAGAATATTTTTTAATATGAAGTGGCGTTTTATAAAGGCAACAAACGACTATAAGTTTATGACAGGAGATAATCCACTGAGATATTTTGACCCGACTCATAATCCGCATTCTTTTTATGGCGTAGGTTTAGCTAATAAGAACATAGAAGTAACCATTCCATTATCAAAAGACATGGCTGCTTTTGGGTCATGGGAACGTAGTGAAGGATATTTTCAAGGTAGCAATCAACATGTCAAACATATAAATAGAATGACTGTGATTGCGTCACGCAGGTTTGTATTTGCACATAATAAATCAGAAATTATAGATAAATTTGTAAAAAAATATAAAGGGAGTCATCTAGTGATTAAAGTTGGATGAAGGAGGGTATTATTAAAAGATAAATTATTGACTCTAGAGTTGTCTTAATTCCTAAAATGTGAATTTCCGGTTGCTATTTAACGCTTGTAATTTTGATTCTAAATATTAGTTGGTTAAATATCAATAACATGGCAATAAATACCTTGAGTAGTATCCTCAAATCGTATCCCAAAATTCTCCATAAAACAAATCATTAAATTAACTCCGTCAGACAAATCAGTATTGTTTTCATTAAATTTTTTCCGATAATAATTTAATAAATTTAAAGTTTTATTATTAACAAATCTTGATTTTAGTAAGAATCGTTCGAATCTTTTAAATTTTGGATAGTGGTCAATGTAGGAATATGAATGAACTATTGCTTTAGAAACTTCATCAAAATTACACTCAGTATTATTTAAGAATTGGTTTATTTGACCATGAACTCGAAATTTTCCAATCTCAAGCTTAATTTTATCGTAATGTTTTGAATCGGCAATCAATGGTTTTATCAATAGTTTTAATTCTGTTCTATTACCATGTTTATGTTTTGTAGATGTTTGAGGGAATAGGTTATCTACTATTTCAAAAGATTTTCTATTTGCATAGTATTCATCAAATAAAATGTATAGATTAAGTAAGTATGTTTTAACAGAATGCACATTCTTTTCTAAGGCAGGAAATCGTTGTTTATTAATGGCATGTATCAATTCGTGGAGATAAAATTGTAGCCGCTTAAGATTATCATACGTTTCGGTATATAATAGTCCTGAAAAAACTAGGTATATACCTCTAACGGTAATGATAGTTTTTGCTACAGCACGATGGTTTTCCCTTGTCGATTTGTAATGGATTGTATTCTGAATCTCGTTAACTTTATTATCAAAGTTTTCGGGGACAATAATACAGATTACTTGAGTAGGGGGGGTAAGATTTGAACAAACAGTTTTAATAATTTCCAATTCTTGTTTAATCAATTCTTTCTGTTCAGCAGTTCCTATTTCAACAATAATTTCCATAACATAAATTTATCACAAATATGAATATTATCTAGATTTAATATGGGTTTATTTTCTGGGAAACCATTTAGTAATTTCTTGGTTCTATTAAAAATTAATTAATTGGAACAGGGGAACGTCTAATGCTTGGGCGATTCTTTCGATGGTTTCAAGCTTCCAATTAGGAGGATTTGTACATTAAGTTATTAGCCCGCATTTGAGCTATTTTAATACAAACAAAACGATTTAATTACAAAATATCGTGTTAGATTTTTCCAATTCCTTCGTCTATTGTTAGTAGGGGGTGGCGAAGATGAAACCTACCAAGAAGCTAGTCCAAGAAACAAAGGCTATAATCCGGTTGTATCAATTCCTGCGATATGATTGTGGCCTTAAATATGCTGATAAGCTTTCCGCGAAGGATTTAAAACACCTATTAAACGTACTGAAAATCAGAGATAAAAGTTGATTCTATTTATAAGATGATATAAAATGTTAATATGGATTTAGTCCAGAAGCTAGACACTTACCGGTTAGAGCATAAGATCTCCCAGCAGGCACTTGCAAAGCTTTTGGGAGTTTCTTTTGTTACGGTGAATAGGTGGTTTAATAGAAAGACTGAGCCAAACAAGATACAAAGTTATCACATAGAGAAATTATTGTCAAAAAATAATAGGTAAACATGAACGAAGAAATCTTGGAATTAAAAAAGGAAATAGAGAGGTTAAAGAAGGCGGTAAAAGAACAGCGCTATGGCTTAAATTGGATTGATGTTCCAGAGGCATTTGAAGATGATGTTGAAAACAAATTGCCTATTTTAAAAGAAGCAGAAGGCAATGAAATTATAAATAATGATACCAAGCCCACCCACATTTTAATTGAAGGCGACAACTACCACGCTCTTACCTGCTTGAATTATACACATAGAGAAAAGATAGACTTTATTTATATTGATCCGCCATACAATACTGGGAATGATGGTTTTGTATACAAAGATAAAAGGATACTGGATAGATATCCAGACGGGAGTCCAGTTCCTAAGGATAACCCGTTTCGGCATAGTTATTGGCTTTCGTTTATGAAAAAGCGCCTAGAACTAGCAAAAACACTCTTAAAAGAAACAGGAGTGATTTTTATCAGTATTGACAATAATGAAATTTCCCAACTTAAACTTTTGTGTGACGAAATATTTGGAGAAGATAACTTTGAGTCCTTTATCTGGAAAAAGAAGGGAGGCGCAGGGAATACAGAAAGAATAATAGGAAATCTTACTGAGTATATTTTGTGTTATTTTAAAAATAAAAAACCAGGCATTTTTAATTATAGAACTATCGAAAGGGTATACAAGCATAAAGATGGGAAAGGGCCTTATAACTTAGAAGGTATTGAAAAAACTAACCTTGGTGGCTATGAAAGAAAAACGATGCAGTTCCCAATTGTTGATCCAAAGACTAAAAAGAAATTTTTCCCTGGGACAAATATGAGATGGACTATCGGCGAAAAGAACGCTAAGAAAGCCATAGAACAAGGAAGAATTTATTTTGATTATAAGAAAAGTAAAGTTTATATAATAAAGAGACCTAAGGATTATGAGGAATCAGAAAATGTATTTTATAATTTATTGTTAGACGCCGGTAGTCTAGCTACAGCGAAAGATGAACTGTATGATTTCTTTGGAAATAGAGAAATTTTTGATACTCCCAAGCCAACATCTTTAATTAGGCAGCTATTAGAGATAGCATCTTCAAAGAATCATATAGTCTTAGATTTTTTTGCGGGGAGCGGTACTACAGCGCAGGCCGTCTTAGAATTAAATGAAGTAGATAATGGGGAGAGGCAGTTTATCGTATGTACTGATAATGAGAATAATATTTGCCAAAAAATATGCTATCCAAGAATTAAGAAGGTTATTAATGGCTATCTAAATCCAGATGGCGAAAAAGTAAAAGGTTTGGGGAATTCACTAAAATATTATAAGACTAATTTTATTGGCAAACATAATATCAAAAGAGTGATAGATGAAGACAAAGTAGAATTAGCGTATCATGCGGGTGAGTTATTAGCAGTGGCAGAGAATACACTTTATAAAGTATCAAAAAATAGGCATTATCAATTCTTTAAAACAAAGAGTAATGCTAATGAACATTATACTGGTGTCTACTTTAGAGAAGAGTTGAACAAGTTCGATGAGTTTGTCAAAAGGGTAGAAAAACTTAAGAGTTTAGTTACTGTTTACGTTTTTAGTTGGGGACAAGGTGAATTTATTGATGAATTTTCTCACTGTAATAACGTTACTGTAAAAAATATACCGCTACCAATATTGGCAATATACAAAGAAATTTACAATCTTCATTAAACTATGTTTAATCCACTTAATTTTCAAGAAGAGGCAGTAGAAGATCTATTATCGAGAATTTTGCTCATTTGGAATAGGGAAGATCGACAAATGCCGTTGGTATTTAAATCTCCTACGGGAAGCGGTAAGACTTTTATGTTAGCACATTGCATTCGTGGACTAAATCATTTACCTAATTGGGATTACGATAAAGCTTTCGTTTGGATTACGTTTAGTGATGATCTTGCAATGCAAAGTAAATATAAATTTGAAAAGTACTTCGAGAATACTTTAGAAAACAGATTATTAACAGTAGATGATATCAATCAGGGGAAGTTGTACAAAAACGATATTCTATTCCTCAATTGGCAAAAAGTGGTTTCAAGAAAGGCGGAAGATAGGGTTTTGAGGCGTCCCGAAGAAGAAATAATGCGGAAAGAGACAGGGGTGTATTTTGAAGATTTTATTGATGCCACCCATTCTGATAACCGAGAAATAATTCTTATTATTGATGAGGCCCATACTCATGTAACAAAAGATTTGGCACAACAAATTATTGATTATATAGATCCACGTATAATTATACATGTAACAGCAACTCCAGATCAAGAAATTGAACTTTTGGCATACAGGATAAATAGTTTTGTTGAAGTGCCTCGGGATAAAGTAGTAGAAGAGGGTTTAATTAAAGAGAAGATAGTCATTCAAACTAATGAAGAGTTAAGAAAACATAAGGGTGAAGATTTAGATAAAGTACTGCTTGATTTGGGATTTGATAAAAGAAGTAATTTAAGAAAACAATTTGAAAAATTAAGCAAAAACGTAAACCCTTTGATGTTGATTCAGTTACCTAATGATGATAAAGAATTGCGGGAGCGGAAAGAAAAGACTAAAGAGGAAATCGTGCTTGAATATTTAAAAGAAAAAGGAGTGCACGAGAATCAGATTGCTTTATGGTTTGACAGCCATAGAAAGAATCTCGATTTTATTAGTGATAATAATAGCAGTATAGATTTTATGCTTTTTAAGCAGGCTGCAGGAACTGGTTGGGATTGTCCTCGGGCCCATGTGTTGGTAATGTTTAGAGAAATAACCTCTCCTACTTTCTACGTACAAACAGTTGGTAGAATTTTGAGAATGCCTGAGCCTGATAAAAAAGGAGACTATAAAAATAGCCCAGAGTTGCGAACAGGTTTCTTATTTACTAATTACCGAAGAGAAGAAGTAGTAATTCCAGACCAGTCTAATAAAAACAAGCCATGTATTCATCGTGCACTTTTGAAGGTTAAGTTTAAGAATTCTGTCAAGGATCTTAAATTAGAATCCGCATTTATTTCTCGTATTGATTATGGAGATATTGCTTATTCATCTGAATTCCAGCTTAGTTTTATTAAAACAATGAATAAGTATTTTTATATCTCACAGAAAGATTTCCTATCTGAAAAACAACAAAAACTTGGAGTACCACTAACCCCTAGATTAAATAATAGTTTAGTAGTAAATGCAGAGTTTAGGGATTTTGATAATATGTCGATGGATTTTAAGAAGAAAGGAACTGATATAGATTTTGAAATATCCCAGAATGATATAGAAAAACTTTTCAACTATTTGATATACCACATACTCAAAGAGCAGACAGACGAAGATGCTAAGATCTCAAATATTGCTAGATCCTGGAGTCCTCTTAAATCAGCCATTCGTATTTGGCTTAAAGATATTTTTGGAGAAGAGAGCAATTTTTACTATCGAGTATTTATTAGCGATATTATGGAGGGAGCAGGTAGTAAATTTAAACCAGCCATTACTCAAGCATTAAAAGATTACAGGCCAATCCTAAATAAAATTTTAGAAAAACGTCGAGAACAAGAGCAGGAAAAAGAGAGATTAATGTTTACTATTCAAGATGAATATCTATTTACAGAAGATTACGAAGAAATAGACCAAGATCTGTGTGTTTTGGAACAGTGTTTTATCAAAAAAGATTATGCTGGAAGAGAAAATGAACAAAAATTCATTAAATATATAGATTCAAAATCAAAATATCTTTCTTGGTGGTTTAAAAATGGTGATATTGGCAAAGATTATTTTTCTTTAAGATATTTCAATACTGCAGAGCAAAAGGAAAGGCTTTTTTATCCAGATTGGATAATTAAGTTAAAAGATGGTAGGGTTGGAATATTTGATACAAAGGCGGGAAGAACGCTTAATACAGAAGGACGTGCGAGTGGGTTAGCAGAGAAAATAAAAGAATTGGGCAAAAATTATATTGGCGGAATAGTTAAGTTTGCGAATGGCATTTTCTATTACTGTAATTCTTTAGAATATAATGATCAAACGGAATCGAATAATAAATGGATTAGATTAGAGGAAGTATTTGAGAAATGAGTAAGATCATATTTGATAAAGCATATATTTTTGGTAAAAACAAGCTAATCTTTAAAAAAGGGAGTAAGGCTGAGAATGACTATTTAATATGGCATAATAAGGTTCAGATTACAGACCTTTTTTTATTCAATGAATTATTTAAACGAATATCTCTAGAGCAAGAAGCAAAGGATTTCCTGGATTTATTCTGCGGCTATAGAAATATTAAATTTAATAATGATAGTATAATATGCAATCCATCTCCATTAGATGTAGATGATTTATATAAGTATTGCGTTGGTTCTAAATTAAATACTGAACAACAGGAATTACTGTTTGTGTGTATTTTGAGATGTGACATTGATAATATATGTTATCCTCCTCCTAAATTAAATGGTTGTATTAGAATTTTTGTTCAGGTTTTATTATTATTTACTTATAAATTTAAATGGATAATGTATTATTTGGAAGATAAGGTAGCTGAAGATTTAGATGTATTTGTTTATAAAATAGGATTTCCAAGGAATCGTTATGATGTAGATAAAACTACCTTTCTTGCAATTTATCGAAAATATATAGAAAACAAAAAGACTAGAAAATAAATTTTCCTTCTAAGAATTTCCCCGAAAAAGTGGACACAATGAAAAGTCGGTGATAGGGGATACTAAGGACATTGGGGGGGGAGATGAGCCAGCGTAGAAAACAAAATTATCAGTTTGTCCAAAAATTCCAGAGTAGACTTTCGGAGGAAGGATTAATCTATATTAAACTAATTACTCTTAAATACCTGAAGAATCATGAGTTTGTAACTAACTGTATTTTGAGAAGAATCGCCAACGTTACTTATGATCAAGCAATTGTATTTTATAACGAGATGCTAAAGCGAAAAGTTCTTAAGAGAATTGGCAAAGGGAGTGTAACCCGATACATCTTGAGAACGAAGAAGTCAATACTACTAAAGACATTAAGGAAGAAATGAATAAAAAACAATTATCCGCTATTAACACAAAGAAAAAATACAATTGGATTAGGCCCAAAAAAAAGAGGTTTTGTGCTGATGTTCGAGAAAATCCTACTGCTTGGATTTTAGCAGCGGTAGCATTGATATCTTTATACCTTACATATAGCAATGTTGAATTAGTTAATAGACCATTCGTGGGTATAGAACGGGTTGCTTGGCTAGAAATGCAAAATACAGATTGGTTTGAATCTTGGTTCAAAATAAAGAATTATGGTAATAAACCAGCACTGGATTATTCTGTAGTTAATTTTAGAGTTATAGTTATGAGTTTAAATAAAGACCTGCTTAAAGAAAAACTAAAGAATGATAATAAACAATTGTTAGAGCAGTACCTTAATGAATATTTTCTAGACTTAAGGAATAAAGTATGTCGTGAGACTACTAATTTGTTGGCAGATTATTTTTATAAGTTTCCAAATGCTACTCAATCTGAAGTCGTCAGTTTTTTAGATTCGTGGAGTAAGAAATTGTCCAGAGATAATATTCTAAAATATAACGGAAAATTGCTTGTAGGAAAGATAGAAGTTAATAATGATATGTTCGACTATTTTTTAAGAAACTCACAGCTTATTTATCCAAATGAAGACAATCTAATGGAGACATTAAAAACGCAAATGGGAAGTGGTGGGATATCAGGAGTAAGAAATGGAGACAATTTCATTATTATATATTGGGCTATCAAATATAAAGGGCTAACCAATAAATTTTTAACCCCCTGGATTCCTAAGATGTATTCTACATATTATATTGGTTATAATTCTGAATCGCAAACTAGAGAATTACAAGAGTTTAGGAGTTGGAGTAACGTTAAATAAATGGCCAAACAAGAAAAAATCGACCAATGGTCTAAGCTTTATTGTAAGCAGATATATGATGATTGCAGATAAATTTTTTAATGATACAATTTCAAGATTTCCTGTTTTAGAAGAAGGGGGAAGTTTTTATGAGATGGCAGTAAATCTTCTTAATAACAACTTTAAGGTTGAGGCATGTCTTTTGATACTTGCTACATGGAATTTTGCTTATTTTCGTTATGTTGTAAAAGAACTCGATATTAATAGCTTTAGGAGAGCCCTTGAAGCCATTACTCCCGAGTTTTATAATATCCAAAATGAGGAATTAAGGAGTATCGATTTTAAAAAACAAGGTAATGATATTGAAAAAATATATAATACTTTATCTTCATTTTCTGCAATTAAAGCCACAGGTGCTTCAAAAATTATGCATCTCTATAACAGAAAACTATTTATTATGTGGGACCGCTATATCCGAGGGGAAAAGCCTAAAAAGCATTATCAAGAGCTCGAAATATACAAAAATAGCTATATGGTTTATAAAAAGTATAATACCGATGGCAAAGGCTATATTCAATTTTTACAAGATATGTCAAAGCTTTTTTACAATGTAACTTTTAAGGATAATGGGAAAACTTTTGCTAAAGCAATAGACGAATTCAATTATGTTAGTATAACAATTCCATACCAAGGATTAGAAAAAAAGTTAAAAAAGAAGAAAAAGAAATAAAGGTAGACATTTAACAATTAAAATTTTAACAGCTCGGCAGGTTTTACCTTTAACGCTTTAGCAAGTTTTTCAATAGTATCAATCTTTAAAGCAGGTGGATTTTTTCCTTCGATACGTTGCAAGTACTTATAATCAATTTGAGCTAACTCAGAAAGTTTCTCCTGAGTAAGACCTAGCTTCAATCTCAATTCTTTAATTCTCTTACCCAATTTTAGTCTTATATTAGTCTCCATACACCGTATTATGCCACGGTGAATTATCTCTTGACACCTAACTATAGTAGGGTGTATAATAATTCAATAATTAACCGTTGTTTATGACAGTTGGAGGTAAAAAGTGAAAAAACTATTATTGTTAATGATTCTGTTGGCAACTTCTGTAACTATGAATGCATCGGCATCTGACTTTAATATTGTTAAATTAACAGATAACGATGTCAATGATAAATTTCCTGATATATACGAAGATAATGTGGTATGGCAGCATTGGGATAAAGTAAGAAGCAACTATGAGATTTATTTAAATAGTATTGAGGTAACTAACAATAAAAAAGATGATACTATGCCCGTGATTTTTGGTAGCAATATCGCATGGACAGGCATGGATCAGCAGTATCCTTATTATCGCAGAATATATAAAAATGGTGTACCTATAACCAATCCCGGAGATATTATAGGAAATCCAGTTATGAATAGTGGTAATGTTGTGTGGTCTTCAACTTACGATATCTTTCTCAATGGTACAAAAATTACTAATTCAAATAACGAATATAATTTAAATCCATCTATTTATGGGAATAATATTGTTTGGACGAATCGTTCTCTCGCTAAGCCAGAGTCAGGAGCAGAAATATATTTTAATGGCGCAAATATATCAAATAATGATACTGCTGATGACCACCCAGATATTTTTGAGAGCAATATTGTATGGCAGAGCTGGGATAATGCAAATAATTGTTGGCAGATTTACAAGAATGGTAATCTTGTCACTAGTGGGAATAATAATAAAGTGGCCCCTAAAATATATGGGGAAGATATAGTTTGGATGGAAAATGACGGGAATCATTGGCAGATTGTTTATAACGGAAAGTATCTTACCGCAGGTGATTATGATAACTATTCACCGGAAATCTACGGGGATAAGATTGTATGGATGCAGTTTGATGGCAATGACTATGAGATATATAAAGCGACAGTTACTCCTGAGCCCGCTTCATTTTTACTCTTTGGTATGGGTGGTTTGATAATTAGAATCTTAAAAAGAAGAAAAAAAGTATAAGTATTCGTAACTTTATTAGGGCATGTTATTTTATTGTATTTGGGATAATAACGCATATTTGGAATATTAATGACGCTTATGCTGCTTCTTGTTAGGTTGTCAACTAACAATGCTAATTTTATTATTTTATTGAAAAATTAAGAGATATTTGATAGGCATTTCTAAGTTTGTTCGCCGCAATCATTCCTGTGTTATTAAAAATAGCATTTTTCTCCGTGCGATAATCTCGCTAGTTAGACGTAAAATCTAGTCAAAAGTCTTATATCATCTGTAAACTCCCCTAATTTTTCAAGAAAAACAGTTTTTATCTTGAAAAAGCCTTAAATAGACCACATTTATTGGATTTAGAGTATAAAAGACATAGATATGCAGTCGTATTGAATGGCATGACTTAGATTTATAAGCTAAATTATACCCATCTCGCCATTAAAAAATATGATATAATTAATTATCTTAAGAAGGATAAATGGTTAAGATTTGTTTTTATTATGTAAGGAAAAACTATGTGCACCAATTTTGAATTAAGACAGCTGTTAAAATGGGGAGCAGTAAAGTATGTTTATGTGAATAAAGAGAATAAATTCTTCTTATTCAATAGCCCAGGAAAGAAAATTATGAGTAAGCATGCTGTAGCTACTTCTGCAGGGGAATATCAAGAGCATATAAGTTATCACTGTGCTATATTTACTGGGAGTAAAATAATCTATCCTTACGATAAGAAAGCGATTCGTTATTTTCTTGATGCATATGGAAAGAAAATTATAGCATCTCCCGAATTCTTGATAAATAACGTTATGAATGCCGACTTAGTAATTAACTCTCCCAAGTATCTCAAGCCTATAAAGGATTTACTGAGGCAGATAGGTGTACTTAAAGAAACTAGGGGTAAAATTAAGAAAACTGATGAGACTACTAAGATACTTAGAGCTTTTATAGTTAAAGAGTTTAAGGGTATTCAAAAAAAGAGACCTTTACCCATAAACATATTATCCGATAGATTAACAAAGAAAGTGGATTCGATGTTTCCGGATGATTCAGAAACTGCAGAAAAATATTACTGGAGCTTTGCCACCATCAGGAGGATTATAAAAGATTGCAACAAAAAATAATTTTTTTCACGCAAAACTAATTTTCTTGGCTTAGCGTAAAAATACCCAACATTTAGTAAAATGAAACCTGTGTTCAAAAGACACAGGTTTTTTATTTGTTCAACATTTTATATCAAGGAGGAATGCGATGGAAAGTAAGAGAAGTCTAGAAAATCTTAGAGACTGCGTAAGGTACTATTACGAAAACGGAGCAGAGAGAGGAAGCGAATTTAAGAAAATGAGACACGCAATAATTGTTGAGCTTAAGAGGCTCAATTATGAATCAACGGAAATAAAGGGGATGCTATTAGCATGGAATAAAAAATGCGAGAAAGTATTGCCTTATAAAGAACAAAAAAGACAGTTATTAGACTACATTGATTGGGTAGACAAGAAAGAGACAAAAGGCAAGACCATGAAAGTCGGTTGTCGGGCTTTAAAGGACTATTGCATAGGAGAAGATAGGTGTTTGTTCAATAAGCAAAGAGTCTATTTGGGTAGAAAAGCTACAGAGGATCCGCCTTTTAAGATAGATGAATTAGTAAAGTTTTTGGAAACAAGATACAAAGGAACAAATGGCTACGTTATGTATTTAATCACAAAAAACCTAAGACAATACCAAATGAAAAAAGGTTTAGGTGAAGTAATCTTTATTGGACATAAAAGTATCTCGGATTTAATAAGAGATAATGATGGACATACTATAGAGATAATGGCAATAAACAGAAGAATAAAAGATTTAATCAGTGAGGGCATTATAGAGATAGTTGTCAAAGGGAAAAAAGGAAGTTTTTCAGTTGAGGCTAATGGATACAGATTCTTACCCTGGAAGCCCCCATCTGAGTATGCATCTCATGAACAAACGGATTCAATTTAATACATATGTATAACATTTATATTATTGAAGGAGATTAGAAATGCGAAGTAAAACTTTATTGTATGGTGTAAATTTTAAGTGTAGACAGTGTGTCGGAAAATGCAAGCAATGGCAACAAATAATAATTGTTTATTGTCCAATGTTTGAATCAATCTTGGCTGATAAGTCAGATGGTCTACCATCTGAGCACGAGAAATTAGTAGCAGAGCTTCAAGGTAAAAGAAATTTAGTGAAGACAAGTACTAACTCTATCTTTTTTACAGATATAGGTTCTAAGCATAAGAAAGAGATAAAGCATCGTTTTAAGGAGTAACTATTTAAAATGATTGTTAAAAGATTTTTAAATGTGGAGGAATTGGCAGAATACTTAGGATTTGCTGTAGGTACTCTCTATGTATGGGTATGCCGTAAAAAGATTCCATACTTAAAAATAGGTAGGACAGTTAAGTTTGATTTACAAGAAATCGAGAATTGGCTTAAAGATAAAAGAATAAGGGAATTATCTTGACTTTCTATATGGTTATGTAACCATCCAAGGAATAAAGCAGAAGTCAATAACTTGAAGAAATTAATAGGAGAATAGTATGGGTATTTATTTAAGAAAAGATAACTGGTATATAGATTATTATGCAAATGGCATACGTAAGCGTGAAAAGATAGGTACTAGTAAGAAGCTTGCTGAAACTGTATTACAAAAGCGTAAAGTTCAGGTTGCAGAAGGTAAGTTTCTAGATATAAAACGAGAAAAGAAGATAAAATTTGACGATTTTGCTAATGAGTATTTAGAGGTTTATTCTAAGCCTAATAATAGGTCATGGAAAGCAGATTTGCATAATCTTAACAGGTTGAAATCATTTTTTGATGGAGTATGCCTTCATGAAATTACACCTTTACTAGTTGAAAGATTCAAGGTAGAGAGGGTAAAAGAAGTGAAGCCCGCTACAGTAAATAGAGCTTTAGCAAGATTAAAATCAATCTTCAATAAAGCTATTGCTTGGGGTAAGTTTAATGGCGTGAATCCAGTTAATAGTGTAAAATTCTTTCCAGAGGATAATCAGAGAACTCGTTATCTTGAAAAAGAAGAAATTATAAAGTTTTTTGAGTATTGCAGTGGGAATATAAAGCCTATAGTCATAGTTGCTCTAAACACAGGAATGAGAAAAGGGGAGATACTCAATCTTAAATGGCACGATATTGATTTCAAAAGAGACATAATTTATCTTTTAAAGACTAAGAACAATAGCAAAAGAGAAATACCAATGAATGAGGCAGCAAAGACGGCTTTAATCAAAGTTAAGAAGCATGTTGATAGCCCGTATATATTCTGTGGTAAAGACGGTAGACCCTTACAAAACATAAGAAAATCATTCTTTACAGCACTAGAAAAGGCAGGTATAATTAACTTTCGATTCCATGATTTGAGACATACCTTTGCTTCTCAGCTAGTAATGTCTGGAGTAGATTTAAACACGGTTAGGGAGCTTTTAGGTCATAAGTCTCTAGAAATGACTTTGAGATACAGCCACCTATCTCCTGACCATAAGAAGCGAGCAGTTGATGTTTTAGGCGAGCGGATAGACACTTTTTGGTCACCAGAGGTTAATGAAGCAAAAGTGCCAGAAAACACCAGGCTCGCAACAGTCTTAACTACATAAAGTTATAATGATTTTGCCCTGTCGTCTAATTGGTAGGACTTCAGATTCTGGATCTGACTATCATGGTTCGATTCCATGCGGGGCAGCCAAAGTTAATACTTGAGCTGTTCTTGTAGATGTGGTTCGTCCCTGTTGAGCCTTCGGCTCAACAGGGATTAATTCGCGGGCGCTTTACTACAACTTATGTCGCTCGCTTCGCTCGTTCCATAAGTTGTCCGCTCATTAAATTCCATGCGGGGCAGCCAAAGTTTAGTAAACGAGTTTTATTTTGAGCTCTGTAACAGAATATGTTGCAGAGCTTTTTATTTACAACTTTAAAATGGAAGTGGTATAATTAAACAAATGAAAATTAGACGAAAGATAATTAGTTTTTTCACAGCCCTTTGTTTATTCACTAGTTTCTGCTCTATCTTAGACGCCAAAGCAGCAGAAATAAAGGGGATTAAGGTAGTTACTTCATTCTATCCTGTTTATATTTTGGCTAAAAATGTTGCAAGGGATGTTCCAGGGGTTTTAGTTCAAAATTTCACTCCGCCAATGACAGGTTGCCTTCATGACTATACAGTATCAACCAATGATATGAGGAAATTAGCTGATGCGCAGGTTTTTGTTGCTAATGGCGCAGGGGCGGAGTCTTTTTTGGATAAAATTGTAAACGGCTACCCTAATCTTAAAATTGTAGATTTATCTAAGGATATACCATTGATTAAAGGTTTAAGCGGGGAATATAATTCCCATGTTTGGGTGAGCATATCTAATTCAATAAGCCAAGCAAAAATTTTAGGCAAGGCCTTGGGAGAATTTGACCCGGCTCATAAAGAGCTTTACGATAAAAACACAATTGAGTATGTTGCAAAGCTTGAAGTGTTACGTGAAAAGATGCATTCTGAATTAGCGGAATTTAAGGCAAGAGCGATAATTACATTCCACGAAGCATTCCCTTATTTCTCCGAAGAGTTCGGTTTTAACATTATTGCTGTTGTAGAAAGGGAGCCCGGAAGCGAACCAAGTGCCAAGGAACTTGCTGATACGATAGAGATAGTAAGAAAGCATAATGTTGTTCCATTGTTTGTGGAACCGCAGTATCCAGCTTCCGTTGCCAAAACTATTGCAAAAGAAACCAAGGCTTCAATTTATATCCTTGATCCGGTTGTTATCGGCCCCGATGATTATGATGCCTATTTAGATATTATGGAAAATAACTTAAAGATTTTAAAACAAGCTTTACGATAGATAATAAATGGAGAAAGGCTTTGGCAAGAACCTGTGAACATTGCTGTACGAAGATAGATAATTTAACCGTTAGGTTTGGCAGCAATACTATTTTAGATAAGGTCAATCTTCATGTTAATTGCGGTGAAGTTATTGGAGTAGTCGGGCCGAACGGCGCCGGTAAAACCACTCTTCTAAGGACAATGCTTGGAGAGATCCCATATCAAGGCAATATAGCTTTCCGGATAGAAGGGAGAATTTCTAAAAAGCCGAAAATCGGCTATGTCCCCCAAAAATTGCAATTTGATATTAGTTCTCCCATTAGCGTTGCGGATGTTGTGGCCGCAGCGGTTAGTTTTCATCCAATCTGGACGGGGATAAGCAAGGATTTGTTAAGGAAAGTAGAAGGTGTTTTGTCTTTATTCTCTGCACAGCATTTATTAACTAGGAAATTAAGCGAACTTTCTGGAGGAGAACTGCAACGTGTATTGCTTGCTATGGCTATGACTCCCTCCCCCCAGCTTTTACTTTTGGATGAGCCTGCTAGCGGCGTAGATGCCAAGGGTTTATCTCTTTTTTACCAGATAGTAGACGACCTTAGAAAGAAACATGATATTGCGGTAATTTTAGTCACGCATGATTTAGGAGGGATTTCTTCTTATATTGACAGGCTTATTCTTCTTAATCATTCTGTTATCGCGGAAGGAGAGCCAAAAGAAGTTCTTTCCAATGAGAAGCTGATAAAAGCATTTGGCCCTGCGCTTTGGAATATCTCTTGCCTTCCCATAACAAATGGGACACCAAACCATCCGATAGGTTTGGGTGGCCGGATTCCAGAATCTTCAGAAGGCGGTAAACATGGCAGCCATTGAGGCTTGGTATAGAATAACGGATATGCTCCCTTTTAGCTGGCCGCATTATGCTTTTATGAATAATGCGCTTCTGGCTGTTTTATTGGTTACTCCATTATTCGCGATATTAGGAACGATGGTAGTAAATAACCGCATGGTTTTCTTTACCGACGTATTGGGGCATTCCGCTCTTACCGGAATTGCTATAGGCGTACTTTTTGGCCTGCAAAACCCGACATTCCCAATGATAATTCTGGCAGTGGTTCTAGCGGTTGCTATAAACCTTTTAAAGAATATAACCAAGGCTTCTTTAGATACTATCTTAGGTGTTTTATTTGCTTTTATCGTTGCGCTTGGCATAGTTATTTTAAGCAGGCAGGGAGGATTTGTTAAGTATACAAATTATTTAATCGGAGATATCCTTACGGTAACGCCTAAAGAGATAGCTTGGTTTTTAGTGCTTGCACTGGTTGTTTTAGTTTATTGGTATGCGATAGGGAATGCCTTGGTATTAACAAGCGTAAATTCTTCTCTGGCCAGAAGCCGCATGATAAATACGTTTCTTATAGAGACCAGCTTCACAGTGCTTTTAGCGCTGGTTGTTATTATTTCAATAAAGCTCGTAGGTATTTTAATCATAAACTCACTTTTAGTCTTGCCAGCTGCTGCATCGCGGAATTTTACGCGTAATATTTATTCATATACAATATGGGCGGTAATAATAAGTGTTATTTCAGGTATTTCAGGATTAATCGCTTCGTATTATTGGGGCACTGCCTCTGGAGCTACCATTGTTCTTTTTGCCACAGTATGTTTTGGCATAACTGCAATATTGGGAAGGCGGCTTAACAAATAACTTGTTTTATTAAACATGACTGTGGATTCCGAACTTAAAATTAAGATAGTAAATAAGATTAAAGAAATTCCCCGCCAAGACTGGGAGAAGGTATTCCCTCGAGTTTTGGAAAACTATAATTTTTTCAAAACTCTTGATGATTCTAATTTCCCTCAATTCTCATTTTTCTATATTATGGTTTATGAAAAAGAAAAGCCTGTTGGAGCAACCAGTTGTTTTATCATGAATTTCCCCTTAGATATTGCTGTTGAAGGAGCTTTTAAAAAGACTTTGAATTTTATAAAGCGTTTTTCCCCTTCATTCTTAAGCCCTAAGATTTTGATTTGTGGGTTGCCAATGGGGCAGGGTAGAATTGGGATTGCAGGAGACCCTAAGAGAGTAATCCCCGCTATATGCAAAGGTATGGAGCAAATCGCCCAAAAAAAGAAAATCGGAATTATTGCTTTTAAAGATTTTGTTTCTGACTACAAAAAGATGCTTGATATATCATTGGATAGGGGCTTTTTAAAAATTCATTCTTTGCCATCAACCGATATGGACATTACCTTTTCAAGCTTTGACCACTATTTAAAATCTTTAAGTAGTGTTTCCCGCAGCGGATTGAAAAGAAAATTTAAAGAAATAGACGGCAAGGTAAAAATTGACCTGGAAATCAAGAATATCTTAGGGGATGATACGCTAAAAGAAGTGCACGCTCTCTATCTGCAGACTTATGAAAAACAGGATTTGGGGTTAGAAAAACTTACGGTTGATTTTTTCAGGAATGTTTCCAAGAATATGCCTGATGAAACTAAGTTTTTCCTCTGGAAGATGGATAATAAATTAGTGGCATTTGCTTTTTGCCTCGTGTCCGGAGAGTATTTTATTGATTACTATTTGGGGTTTGATTATTCAGTTGCCCATAAATACCATCTGTATTCTGTGCGATTCCGGGATTTGCTAAACTGGTGCATTCAAAACAAAATTAAGAAATATGAGATGGGGGTTACTTCGTATGAACCAAAAAGAAGGTTAGGCTTTAAGCTCTTTCCTCTATATATCTATGTTAAGCACCGTAATAAGTTTTTTAATCCAATCTTCAGGGCTTTCTCCCGCCTCTTACAGCCGGCAAATTTCCACCCGATATTTAAGGAATTAAAGAAAAGTTAGATTTTATTTTTTTTGGAAGATCGTAAAGGTTTGGTCATATTGCAGGTAATCTCTCCCGGGGATAAAAAGGAGGGATTTTATTCTTTGTGAGCAATCAAAGACTCTTGCTTCCCGGTAATGCCTGTTTAAAATCTCTGGCATTTGGTTTAATATTGTTAAGGCTTCAGAAGGTCTTAATACCAGCCAGTCAGGGTTAATTTCTGCGATGATTTTCGCCATTGAATCCTCCGGAAGCAATCTTTTTCTTGCAGCAATGACCTCATTAGAGGCGATTCCCGGGAAATCGAGCATTTTCAGCCCGGAAAAGAATCCAATGTAGCCTAATGGTTCAAGAAAAACAGTATCTTTATTTGATTTCGCGTGTTCTTTTAACCAGAGCCCGATTTGTTTGCGGCTCCCGGTTTCAATTATCTCTTGCTGCAGCCGTAATTGGTAAGAAGTTGCTAAAGTAAGAGATAGGTTGATGGATAATAAAATAAAGGCGGCAATATAGACGCTAAACACAATCTTTTTAGTAAAAGAGATAAGGCTTATTGCTTGTTGTAAAATTTGAGTAAGGACGAAAATACTTAGGAATATTACACTTGGAAGATACCAGGGGGCTATATAACTGGCTATATAACTAAGGTAAAAATGTGCGATCATTAAGGCAAAAGATACGGCCCGTCCTTCTTTCCGCGCAAAAGGAAGTATCCAGTAAAAAGCACAGGCAAGCGCAATCGGCCCGCTATAATTAATTGCCAGAAATCCAAAATCACCCAAAGGTATGAAAGTAAAATAACATGATTTAAGCCCAAGAAAAAACCGGGAAGTCAGTGCCTTATCAGCGAAAGAAAAGACATTTAAATTGTTCCAATGATTCAAACCTTTAGCTATTATTGTGTGAGGAATGGGCGAGCCGTAATAATGCCAAGTCCAGAGAAGCCATGGCAGATACAAGATTGTAACGATTGCCATGGCTTTTATGTAAGTTATGATTAGCCTTTTACGGGATTGTGCTTTCTCTATGACAGGGCTGAATAATAAATATCCAATTGCTAAACCAAAGATGTAGATAAATCCATCCGGCCTTGTATACATTAAGCCTGTCCAGGCAAGCCCAAGGTTTAAGGCGGGATGATGCGTCGGAACAGACATAATATAAATTATCCATGCTAGGAATATTATCATAAAAGCCGCTTCCATGCCGTTTATGCTAAAATCCAGGATAAAAGCATTTGTGCAAAACATGCCGATGAGGAATATGGCTGAGAATAAATATAACAGGCTTTGTTTAGCTATCCTTAATAATAAAACAGCAGTTAATCCAAGCAGGCAGCAGCCGATTAAACGGAAAATCCAGAGCACGAGCTCATCAGAAGAATTAAAAGTTATGAGATTCAGCAATGCTGGAAGCAAAGTTCCTATTGGAGAGGTAAAGGCGTGGATCTTTTCGCCCGGGGTATAGACGAGGCCGGATCCTTGGCTTAAATTCTTGCTGCAGCGGTAGGTGATATACCAGTCTTCCCAGGCGTGTTTTGTATAAATAGCAAAAGTAAGGCTGATTATAAAGGCAAATAAAAAGACAAGAAGGTAGGCTTGTTTATTTAGTTTGAGATGGCCGGGTAACATTAATTAATTTTACATTAACCAAGATAGGTTGTAAATACTAAATTGGTTAAGCTTTCAGGTTGACAATGATGAATGCGTATGTTATACTATATATCCGAATATTAAGAAATATGGAAATATATGAATGGCATGGCTTATAAAATAAAAGCAGACTTCCTGAAAACACTGGCTCATCCTTTGCGCCTGCAGATCCTTGAGTTCTTGAAAAACAAAGAGGAAAATGTGGGCAATATCGCAAAGAAATTGAATATCCCGCAGTCAAGCCTATCAAGGCATTTACTCGCGTTAAGGGAAGCCGGGATTTTAAGGTCTAAACAGCAAGGAACGGTTATTTACTATAATATAGAGGATAAAGGCATATTTCAGGTATTGCGTCCCATAGCAGAACTATTACGTAAAAAGTTAGAAAAGACAGCGACTGTATTGAATAGTTTAGGTAAGTAAAAATTACGCTTCTAATTCAAAACGCAGTTATAGATTAAAGAAGTCCTGCCTTTTGCAAAATACCCTTAATTTTAAAAGAGATGGAAAATTTATCGTTTAATTTATTGTTGGACGGGCTTTCTATATTTTTTCTGGCTGTGATTTTTATTGTTTCGCTGCCATCGGCAATTTACTCTATCGGTTATTTAAACGGCGAAGCGGGTAAGGCAAAGAAAAATTTAGCATGGTTTTTGCTTGCTGCCTTTATAATCTCAATGGTGCTTGTGGTAACGGTAAATAATGCCCTGATTTTCCTTGTTGCTTGGGAAGTTATGTCGTTAGTCTCGTATTTTCTCGTTATATTTGACACAAAACACGAAAAATCTATTCAAGCAGGGACAATCTATATTGTCATGACACATCTTGCGACAGCCTTTTTGGTTGCCGCATTTTTATTAATGTATAAACATGCCGGTTCATTCGATTTTCTTGCGATAAAAAACGCCTGCCTGGTGATGCCGAGGCAAACCCGTAACATTATATTTTTGTTGCTTTTGGCAGGCTTTGGTACCAAGGCGGGGATAGTTCCAATGCATATCTGGCTTCCTTACGCGCATAGCCAGGCGCCCAGCCACATTTCAAGTATCATGTCGGGTGTAATGATTAAAACCGCAATTTACGGAATACTCAGGTTTATATTCTTTATCATGGGAGTTGATTGTACATGGTGGGGGATGTTGGTTATCAGCCTTGCGGTAATCTCCTGCCTCGTCGGAGTAATTTACGCTCTTATGGCCAATGACATAAAGAAATTGCTGGCTTATTCAAGTATCGAGAATATCGGGATTATATTCTTAGGAATAGGATTGTCCATGTTTTTCATAAACCTGAAAATGCCTTTTTTAGCGGTTTTTTCTTTGATAGCAGGTTTGTATCACCTGATTAATCATGCGATCTTTAAGGGATTATTGTTTTTATGCGCCGGCAGCATTTATAAAGCTACCGGAACGCGCGATATAGAAAAATTAGGCGGGTTGATCAAGAGAATGCCGCAAACCGCAATTTGTTTTCTGCTGGGAGCAATGGCAATTTCAGCGCTTCCTCCTTTAAACGGATTTGTTAGTGAATGGCTTACTTTGCAGGCTTTTTTCCTGGGTGCCCTTAATGTTCAAGGCTCGGCAAAACTATTCTTAGGTTTCTCTGCGGCTATGCTCGCCCTAACCAGCGGGTTGGCAGTTGCCTGTTTTGTGAAAGCTTTCGGAGTGACGTTTTTAGCGCTACCCCGTAGCCGTTATGCAAAAGAGGCGAAAGAGGTTTCATTTACTATGAAGGCAGCGATGTTCTTCTTATCGGCCCTGACCGTTATTTTCGGTTTGTTAGCCGGGTTTATTATGAAATTGTTGGCAAAAACCGCCAGTGCCGCAACAGGGATAGATTCACGCGGTTTTAGTTTTTCTGTGAATAATTTTACCTTGTCACCGGAGATAGGGAAAAACATTTACCTATCTATACCTTTAATTTTAATCGTGTTAATTGGTTTTGGGTTGATAGCATTTAGCGTGTATAGGCTCTTTGGCAGGCAAAGAGAGGTAATTTATAATACTTGGGATTGCGGTTACTATAAGCTGGGTTCGCACAATGAATACACCGCCACCGCTTTTTCAAAACCATTCAGAATCGCCTTTAGTTTTTTTCTTCTTCCATATCATAAGGCGCAGAAAATCCGTGATTCATTTTACCACGTTAAATCATTTGCTTATGAAACATATACAACACCAGTTTTTAAGAAATATATTTATCAGCCTCTCTTAGCGGTAGTTTTTAAAACAGCCAAATCTATGAGAAGGATACAGCCGGGGAGCATACATCTATATCTGGCATATATTTTTGCTACTGTTTTGTTGCTGATCATATTCATAAACAAATTTTAAAATGAAGATATTGATTATTTTCCTACAATTAGGTTTATTCTTGGTTATCCCGCCGTTTTTGAGCGGATTAATTACTAAGGTAAAAAACAACCTCAGGATGCGTAAGGGCCAGAGTATGTTTCAGCCCTATTACAATTTGGCAAAACTTTTTTCTAAAGACGAGGTAGTTTCCGAAACAGCTTCATGGGTATTTAAAATAACGCCTTTTGTTGTAATTTCTTCTTCTTTGGCTGCCGCGGCAATGATTGTTACCGGCAATATGGCAGATTTCCTGGCGCTCATATTTGTTTTTGCTTTGGGTAGGTTTTTTATCTGCCTTGCGGCATTAGACGCGGGGAGTTCCTTTGGCGGCATGGGTTCATCAAGGGAGATGTTTATATCTAGCTTAGTTGAACCCGCTATCTGTTTAGTGATCTTTTCTTTATCTTTGCAGTTTGGTTCAACAAATTTTTTAGCATTTACCGGCACCCATTCGATATCTGTCGCTTCATTAGTTTCGGCTGTTGCATTATTTCTTATAACAATTGCGGAAACCTCGCGAGTTCCTATTGATAATCAGGAAACTCATCTTGAGTTAACTATGATACATGAAGCAATGATTTTGGAATATTCCGGAAGAAGGCTTGCTTTAATAGAAATGGCCTCTTATATAAAACAGATGGTTCTTTTTTTTCTAATCGCTCAGATTGTTTTCCCGGTTTGCCTGCCGCAGGGTGCAACTTTAACGGTGCATGCTTTTTGGTGGGTATGGTATTTAGCGAGGCTGTTCTTCATTGCCGTCGTCGTAGCTTTTGTGGAAGTATCGGTTGCAAAAATGCGGCTTTTTAGAGTCGCGGATTTTATCTGGTTTGCTTTTGTCTTAGGGATTATCGCGACAATATGCGCCATTTTGGGAGTTTGATATGCAGTTAATAATCTTATTCGGGGTTTTGGTTTCAACATATTTAATGGTAATAGCTAAAAGGATCCCGGCTTTAATCCGTGGTTTTCGCTACCAGTCATTTTGTTTGTTTTTGGTGACTTTTTTTATAGCCTTACACGAACATGAGCTTGATTTATTTATCGTTGCAGGATTATTGTTTATCCTAAAGGTGTCTCTTATACCTTTTTTACTATATCGCATCGTCAGGAGAATTAAAGTAAATGAAGATTTAGGGTTATTTATTAACGCGCAATTGTCTTTATTGTTTGCTTTAGGGTTTACATATTTATCGTGGGTTTTTACTATGTATTTGATTGGCCCGGGGAATGAAAGATTCGGCATAATATTGGCGGTTGCATTTTTTATAGTATTAGCAGGCTTATTCTTGATGATATTTAGAATGACGGCGCTTGCCCAGATTGTCGGCCTTTTAGTAATGGAAAATGGTTTATTCCTGCTTGCTTCAACCATATCCGGAGGAATGCCGTTTTTTGTGGAGATTGCGATATTTTTTGATGTTTTTGTGAGTATTCTTATTATGGGATTTTTTGTGTATAGAATCAACAAGCTTTTTACGCATATTGACGTAAATAAGCTCTCAAGGCTTAGAGGGTAATTATGGAAATATTTTTTATTCTCGGGATTCCCGTTCTTCTTGCCATAGGGGCAGCGCTAATTAGAAACTTGAAGATTGCGGGGATGTTTAATTCTATCGGGTATTTATTGATATTGATTTTAAGCATAGTTTTATTAAAGAAGGTGCCGTTATCCGAAGGCGTTGAATCCCACTTTGGTTTTATTTATTTGGACACATTAAGCGTATTTTTTATTTTTGTTATTTCGGTGGTGGCTTTTGCCGCTTCGCTTTATTCCATCTCTTATATTAAAAAAGACTTAGAGAAGGGGATAATCTCTCAAAGAAAAGCAAAGATTTATTATATCCTCTTTAATTTTTTCTGTTTATCAATGCTTTTTGTGCCTTCAGTAAATAATATGGGTATTCTTTGGGTGGCTATTGAAATGACCACGCTTATTTCTGCTTTTCTCGTTGGCTTTTACAACACCAAAGAGTCGGTTGAGGCTGCCTGGAAATATATTATTATCTGTTCGGTTGGGATTATCCTTGCTCTTTTAGGCACAATACTTTTCTATTTTGCTTTTTCGTTTTCCGGAGGGATAAAAAGCCTGAATTGGTCGGACATGGTTATGTCCGCAGGGAAAATGGACAAGAATATCTTGAAAATCGCCTTTATTTTTATTGTGGTTGGTTATGGGACAAAAGCAGGGCTTGCCCCCATGCATACCTGGCTTCCTGACGCACATAGCCAGGCAGTTTCTCCGATAAGTGCGCTTTTATCCGGAGTTTTACTGAAGACCGCGATATATGCAATTTTAAGATTCGGCATCATCATTATTAAAGCGGTTGGGTTTGCGTTTTTTGGGAAGATTATGATTCTATTTGGAGTTGTTTCTCTGGTTATTTCAGCAGGTTTTATTATCGTCCAGAAAGATTTAAAACGCCTTCTTGCCTACAGCAGTATTGAGCACATCGGTATTATTGCCATTGGTTTTGGCCTTGGCAATGTTCTGGGAGTCATCGGTGCGCTGCTGCATGTTTTTAATCACGCGGTAACCAAGTCGCTCATGTTTTTCGGAGCAGGAAATATTGTAAGTGTTTATAAAAAACATAATATGAATTCTATCCGCGGGGTGATAAAAGTGTTGCCATTTACCGGTATTATGCTGTTGTTGGGTACTTTTGCCCTTACAGGGTTCCCGCCGTTTTCAATTTTTATCAGCGAAATTATAATACTTATCGGAGCTTTTCTAAACGGCTCTTATTTAATTGCAGGATTAATGCTATTATTCCTGGCAGTAATTTTTAGTGCTTTTATCTATCATTTTGGAAAGATGCTTTTTGGTAATCTGCCTAAGGATATGGTTAAAGTTCAAGAGCCGCTGAGCGGAAAGATAGCATTTTTATTTTTGTTCTTCCAGATTTGCGCTTTGGGCCTTGTCATCCCATTTATAAAGAAGGATTTAATATGGATTGCACAGAAATTATTTCAGGGATAAAAAACAAATTTCCGGGTTTCTCTGCGCTCTCTGTCTCGGAGGAATTCACAGACGAGGTTTGTTTAAAAGTAGCTCCGGAGAATTTTAAGGAGGCTTGTTTTGCGTTACATAAAACTCTTCCTTCTCCTGTAATGATGCTTTTTGCCGAGGATGAGCGTCGGGAGTCAAATAAATTTGTAGTTCATTGTGTATTTGTAAGTTTCAAGAGAAGCCAGTGGGTCAGGTTAAGCATGGATATCCCAAAGGATAATCCAGCTTTTGATTCTATCGCAAAGAATATTTATTCAGCGAATCTATTTGAGAGAGAAATTTGGGAGATGTTTGGTATTGAGCCAAAAGGAAACCCTGACCTAAGGCATCTTAGCTTGCACGATGAGGTTTGCCCCGCGGGGAATTATCCTCTACGCAAGGATTTTAAGAAAATAGAAAACGGAAATTTAAGCGAATATAAATTCGGCAGGGTAGAAGGAGATGGGATATTTGAAGTTCCTGTTGGCCCTGTGCACGCGGGAATTATCGGGCCCGGGCATTTCAGATTTAGCGTTGCCGGGGAGCCGATAATCAACTTGGAATTAAGGCTCGGGTTTACCCATCGGGGAGTAGAAAAGCTTTTTGAGGGGAAAACCTGCCTTGAAGCGATAAAAATTGCTGAACGCGTTTCCGGAGATTCTTCTTTTGCGCATAGTTTAGCATTTGCTAATGCTGCAGAAAAAATTTCCAATATCACAATTTCTAAACAAACCGCTTATCTTCGCGCAATATTCCTTGAGCTTGAGAGGATGTATAATCATGTGAATGATATGGGAGGAATCGCTCTTGATGTAAGCTTTAGTTTTGCATCAGCGTATGCTTCGATAATAAAAGAGGCGATCTTGCAATTAAACGAATTGCTTACTGCAAGCAGGTATCTTAAAGGAGTTAATACGATAGGAGGGGTTTCATCTGGCACCGGCATTAAGAAAGAAATATTTTTTGATTCGCTTAATAAAATTGAGAATGATTTTTGTGAATTTGAGAAAATTTTAAGCTCCAGCGTTTCTTTTATGGATAGGGTGGATACTACCGGGGTATTAAGAAGGAAAACCGCGGAAGATTTGGGAATAGTGGGTTTTGCGGGAAGAGCCTCGGGAATACCCACGGATTTAAGAAAATATTTCCCCGGAGTGTATAAAGAGGCAAAATTCAAAATGATCTTACAAGAGTCTGGTGATGTTTTAGCAAGGCTGCGCCTTAGAATTGAGGAATTCAAGGAATCTGTCAGGCTTATAAGGGAATTTACGGAAAAACTCAATCAGAATGAAGAAGCTGTGGTAAATCCGCAATATAAAGAAGGATGCGCTTTAGGTTATGTTGAAGCCTGGCGCGGGCCTGTTTTATATTGGCTTAAAACAGGTTCCAATGGATTGATACAAAGATGTAAAATCGTAGATCCTTCTTTTCGCAACTGGCAGGGATTGTCATACGCGGTGTTAGGAAACATTATCCCGGACTTTCCTCTTTGTAATAAGAGTTTTGATTTGTCGTATTCAGGAAACGACCTTTAAATTATGATAAATATACTAAAAAACAGGGCATTAAAAGGCATTGTAACAAAGCATATCTCTTTGGATAAGGCTAAAGAGATAGAAATAACAGGCAGCGAGCTATCTTCGCTTATAAAACAAAAATTCAACAGGTCGCTTAATATACGTGAGGTGGATACTGGTTCTTGCGGTGCTTGCGAATCGGAAATCATTGCGGCTAATAACCCGATTTATGACTTGCAGCGTTTCGGGATTAATTTTGTTGCCTCACCTAGGCATGCGGATGCGCTTATGGTTACTGGGCCGGTTTCTAAGAATATGCTTATCGCCTTAAAAAAGACATATGAAGCAATGCCGGAACCAAAATTCATCATTTCTGTCGGAGACTGTGCTTCGGATGGGGGCGTATTTAAAGATTCTTATTATGTTGAAGGCGGAGTAAAAAAAGTATTGCCGGTAATATTAAGTATCCCCGGTTGCCCTCCATCTCCTTTAACAATCATCAAGTCTTTACTGGCTTTCCTTAAAGAAAAATAATATTTTTTATTTATTTGCTTTAGTATCTGTTTAATGTTAAAGTAAAACAACTTATCAATTTTTAACAAGAGAGAATAAAATCAAATACAAACACGCATTATTCCTGAATCCTTATATCGAAAGTAGCGCAACCAGCGCTATGATGATGTTTCCTCCTACCGGCCTTGAGTATGTGGCAACCAGTGCCAAGGGTTTGGTTGGTAAGGTTACGCTTATGGATTTAAGGTATGAAAAGGAATTATCCGACGTAAACAATTTAATAGATTTTATATCCAAGGAAATAGATATAATTTGTGTTGGCATTGGCTGGGACCGGCAACTTGAAGAGATATGCAAAATGCTCAACAGTTTCCCTAAAAATATTCCTTTGGTTATAGGCGGTTACAAGGCCACAGAAAAAGTAGAAGAATTCTTTCAAAACTGCCCAGATATTTCCATAATTGTCCGTGGAGAAGGGGAGGAATCAATTAAAGAAATTCTTGAAGGAAAGGCTCTAAAAGACATTTTGGGTATTTCTTACAAAGAAGGCGGTAAGATAATACATAATAAGAACCGGCCTTTTCCTCACGTAGATAATCTTCCTGCTCCTGACCGTTCATTAAGGAGAAATAATTATTCGCTTTTATTAAACGGGATAAATATCGCCGGATTGACTTTTGATTCTGTTTTAAGTGCCAGAGGCTGCCCATTTAATTGTAAATTTTGCACCTTTAGCATGAACCCTCTGGGGCAAAAGAGAAATTATTCCGCGCGCTCTGTTGAATCGGTGGTTGATGAGATAGAAAAACTTGAAGCCAAAGTAATACTTTTTAGCGACGATGATCTTTTTTGTAATCCCAAAAGAGCGGAACAAATCTGCGATTTAATTATCAAGCGAAAGATTAAAAAACGTTACCTTGCGCAGGCAAGGATTGACATAGCCAAATACCCAAGCCTCTTAGAGAAAATGGTAAAAGCTGGTTTTAAGGCCTTGTTAATCGGAATCGAATCTCCTCATGACTGGATACTTACGCAACTTAATAAAGGATTTAACCAGGAAACGATTCGGAAAGCCTTTGCGGTTTTAAGAAAATACCCTATATATTACAATGGATATTTTATTTATGGGAATATCGGGGAGAAAGAAGAAGAAATGCTTTATATCTCTAAATTTGCTAAAGAAATAGGAGTTGATTCTATTGCTTGTAATAAACTTAGGATAGAACAGTTTTCTCCGCTTAGAGAGCTCGCAGAAAAAACTCCCGGTTATCATATTACAGAAAGAGGAGAGTTGTATTCTGATACTTACAGCCACGCTGCTTTAAAGAAGATCGGCAGAAGGATAAAATTTTCTTTCTATACTCCGGGAAGATTTATGAAGATACTTTTTAAGAATATATTTATTGTGAAGTTTTTCACGTTTAAAGAAATTATTTCGGTTTTTCTTGCTACCCCGAGGTTGTTAAAGAGCGTCATTGTCCGAGAACGCTCGCGCGGAAGACTCAAAGACTCTCTTACCCGCACTTTTATCAGAAATAAGTAGTAATTTATCCCTTCGAAGCATTTTTTAAATCCACACGTTTCTCTAATGAATCTGCCGTCTTTTCTCGCTCAAATTTAACCTTGCTTTATGGTTTTAGCTTCCGGCACTGAAAATTTTTGCCGTCGGCTGCTGTTTACCGCGTCGCTTCGGCTTAGCGTTCTTATATAGCTGTCCTTCGCTCCTCGTAAATCCTTGCCGACATTTGCCAAAAATTTTCTAATGTGCCTCCAGCAAAAACCATAAAGCTATAGATAATCTGTCTTAGCGGATGACTTGGCTTGGTTCGCAGCAGGGCTTCCGGAAATTCGAGCGGGCATGGTTGCCCCGCTAAATAGAATGTAGGCAGAGCGAGAATTTTCGAGAGTGAGCCAACCACGCTGGGGATGGCGAACGTCCCTGCGAGAAACAAGACAAGGCAGACGCTAAAGAGTAAGTTTTTAGCTTGTTTTTTTCTCTTCGGCGTGCTATTATTGAATCAATATTAAGGAGGATTAAAGAAATGGCAAGTATTGAAGATTTTAGAAAATTAGAGTTGAAAGTTGCTGAAATTAAAGAGGTTAACGAACATCCTAATGCGGATAAATTGTATGTAATCACACTTGATCTTGGGGATAGGACTAAACAAGTAGTAGCTGGGATAAGGTTGTCTTATCAGAAGGAAGATTTGATTGGTAAACAGGTTATTGTAGTAGATAATCTTGATCCTGCGGTATTAAGAGGAGTTGAAAGCCAGGGAATGCTTCTGGCTGCCACAGATGAAACCGGAATAGTTGTTATTAGCCCGGAAAGAAAGGTTAAGTTGGGGAGTATAGTAAAGTGAGTGCAAAGATTAAACAGTTTATTCCAGAAGAATACTGCTTGCAGTGTAAAGGATGCTGTAGGTTTGCCCAGGAGGATTCAGTTTGGCTGCCTTGTCTTTTAGATGAAGAGAAGCTAGAGTTGATAGATAAAGAAGGAATTCCACCTGTTTCAATAACCGCTGACAGTAGGGTTCATCCTGTGCCTAATCCTAAGAGCGAAGGATTTATCTGTCCGTTATTGAATATTGAAGATAACAAATGCAAAATTTATTTGAGCCGTCCATTTGAATGCCAGCTTTATCCATTCTTACTGAATCTGCGCGACAAAAAAGTGATTTTAACAATTGATCTAAATTGCCCATACGCAAGAGAAAAAGCTAATAGTAAAGAGTTTAAAGAATATACCGAGTACTTAACCACCTTTCTAAATGAGCCAGCGCAAATAAAAATCCTTAAAGCCAACCCGCAAATACTCCAGGCTTACGAAGAAGTTTCTGATATAGTTGAACTAAATTTCTGATATATGGGCCTTAAAAAATTATCTCTTCAAGATAAAAAAATTATAGATAAGTATTTGTCTTTCTCGGAACACAGCCTTTCGTTTTATGCTTTAGAAAATATCCTTATTTGGAATAGTTTTTATGATATTGGCTGGGAGATAATTGACAATTCCCTGTGTATTTTTTTTAAGGATAAAATTGGTTGTTTCTTATATCTGCCTCCGCTTGGAGCCAAGCAAAGCGCTTTAGCGGTTAATAAATCCTTTGAGGTTATGGATAGATTCAATGCAAATCCTCAGGTTTCACGTATTGAGAATATTGAAGAGCAGGATGTAAAGTTTTTTAAAGAGATGGGGCTTCTTTGCAGGGAGAAATCGCTTGATTATTTATGCTCAAGGTCAGAGTTAGCGAATTTAAAAGGGAATAAATTTAAATCTAAGCGCGCCTCATTAAATTATTTTACCAAACATTATGATTTTGAGAGTTTTGAATTAACATCAAATCTGAAGAAAGAATGCTTAAGTTTATACGATTATTGGAGCAAGCAGAGAAAAGCTCAGAATGAAGACCATGTTTTTCAGGGGATGCTTGATGATAGCAGGTTAAGTTTAAAGACAGCTCTCGATAATTATAACAAGTTGGATTTTACCGGGATGGCTGTGAAAGTAAATGGCAAGATAGGAGCATTTAGCTTTGGATATCCAATAAATAAAAATACATTCTGCATTCTTTTTGAAATTACAGACCTTTCTATAAAAGGCCTTGCGCAGTTTATTTTCGCAGAATTCTGCAGCCAGTTAAAGGGGTACAAGTATATCAATATTATGGATGATTCGGGGCTTGAGAATTTAAAGAAAGTGAAGCTTTCTTATAAACCGGCAAGATTAATCCCTGCTTTCATCGCAACCAGGTAAAATTATGGATAAGAAATTAGATGAGATAGAATTTACAATTTTTGATACAGAGACTACCGGGCTTGATGCTGCTTCCGGGGATAGGATTGTAGAAATTGCAGCCGTAAGGTTTAAAGACGGCCAGAGGTTAGATACCTTTCAGGCTTTAGTTAACCCTGACCGGCCGATTTGTGAAGCAGCTTTTCAGGTAAATAAGATAACCCCGGAGATGTTAATTGATGCTCCGAGGATTAAAGAGGTATTGCCGGGGTTTTTAAAGTTTATTCAAGGAAGCTGCCTGTGTTCTTATAACGCAGGTTTTGATTTAGAATTTTTGAATAATGAATTAAAGCTAAGCAGTATGCCTGAATTAGAAGGGATTGTAGTTGTTGATGTTTTAAAGATGTCCCGCCGGCTCCTCCCTGGTTTGGAGCGTTACGCGCTATGTTTTGTTGCGGAAAGCCTTGGCATTACTACCAAGCAGATACATCGTGCTTTTTCCGACGTTGAGCTTACTCTGGGAGTATTCAATAAATTGAATGAAATGCTTTATGAAAAAGGAATCAAGGATTTTAAAAACTTCTCAAACTTGTTCTCTATTAATGCGCATTTGCTGGAAAGCATGAATTCAAAAAAGATTTCTGAAATTCAGGAAGCAATCGATTTGAATGTTAGATTGCACATAAGATATATCTCAAGCTCCGGAGAAATCTCGGAGAGAGACGTAATCCCGAAAGAAATTAAGCAGGAATATGGCCGCAGCTATTTATTGGCACGTTGTTGCCAAAAAAATAAGGAACGCATATTTAGGATAGATGGCATATTGCATCTTGAAATCGTATAAACTGGGTGTTGATTTCTTCCGTGTTTTTGAAACTTTAAAAACCCGTAAGAATTGCTTTTTTTTGGACTCTAGTAAGAATTCGTATTGTTTAGGCAGGTTCTCTTTTATCGGGATAGACCCCTTTTATATATTAAAATCGGATAATGCCTTGCCGTTTGATAAATTAAGAGAGCTGTTAAATAAATACAAAATCCCCTCAAACAAGGCTAACCCCCCATTTTTAGGAGGGGCAGCTGGATTCTTAGGATACGATTTAGGTTTTATCTTAGAGAAAAAAATAAAAAAGATTATTCCCGAAGACATAAATATCCCTAATTTTTACTTTGCTTTTTATAATACAGTTATTGTTGCAGATAATCTAAAGAAGAAGCTTTTTATATCCTGCTTAGGGGCTCCTGAAGAAAACGAAATTTCAGCTAAAAAGCTTGCTTGTGAAAATTTTAAGAAAACAGAAATCTTTCTTTCCAGAATTATTTCAAAAGATAATTTAACCGATGATATCCAAACTACCGGAAAGGTTGATTTTAATTCTAATTTTACAAAGAAAGCTTATCTTGCCGCGGTTAAAAAAGCCAAGGAATATATTAAGAAAGGGGATGTCTACCAGTTAAATCTTTCGCAGCGGTTTGACGCAGAAACAGATTCAAGCGCTTTTGAGATATATAAGAGGCTCCGGAAAATCAGCCCCTCTTCTTTTTCAGCTTTTTTTGACGCAGGAGATTTCCAGATTTTAAGTTCTTCTCCGGAGAGGTTCATAAGTTTTTCTGATGGCAAGGTAAGCACCCGGCCGATGAAAGGAACCCGCCCCAGGGGTGAGAATTATAAAGAGGACAATCTTCTTAAGAAAGAATTGCTTGAGAGCCAAAAAGATAAAGCAGAATTAACGATGATTGTTGATTTAGAGAGAAATGATTTAGGAAGAGTCTGTAGCTATGATTCAATAAAAGTAACCAAGCCAAGAGAATTGGAAAAATATAGCACCGTGTATCAGACTACATCTACAATTGAAGGGCGGTTATTTAAAAGTAAAGACAGAATTGATCTTTTGCGTGCATGTTTTCCGGGAGGCTCTATCACTGGATGCCCAAAAATACGGGCAATGGAGATTATTGAGGAATTGGAGCCTAACAGGCGTTCAATTTATACCGGTAGCCTTGGTTATTTAAGTTTTTCAGGAGAGATGGATTTTAATATTTTAATCCGTACGATACTCAAGAAAGAAAACAAAATATATTTTGGCGTAGGAGGGGGTATTGTCGCGGATTCCGATCCTAAATCCGAATATGAAGAAACTTTATGTAAAGCCAAAGCAATGATGAAAGCGCTATCTTTAAAGGGATGATGCATGAGCAAAGCAGATAAGAAAGCGGCGTTGTTTTTAAATGGCAAATTCACTGGTAGCCTGGAAGCTAAAACTTCGGTCATGGATCCCGGATTCTGTTTTGGCTTAGGGTTGTTTGAGTCTATGCGTTCTTATCGGGGGAAAATTGTTTATTTGGATGAGCATATTGAAAGAATTAAGAATTCATGCCGTTTGATAGGCTTGAAATTCCCTTTTTCCGCACCAAGGCTAAAACAATTAATAAGAAAGTGTGTTGATGCTAACGGGTCAGTTGATACATATGTAAAATTAATCTTATGGAAGGCTATCAAAGGCACAAATTATTTAATCATCACAAAAAGATATAATGCACCTTCCTTGAATAGGTACAAATCAGGTTTTAAAGTTTTGATTTCAGATTTGCGGCAAGATGAAAAATCTCTTACTGCCCGGATAAAAACCACCAATCGCCTTCTTTACCAGCTTAGTTTTAATGAGGCAAGAAAAAAAGGTTTTGATGAGGCGCTTATTTTGAATAATCGTGGGCTGCTTGCCGAGGGAAGCCGGAGCAATGTATTTTTTATTAAAGATAATGAAGTTTTCACCCCTTCTTTGGAATGCGGATGCTTAGGGGGGGTAACCCGTAAAGTTATCTTTGATTTATGTAGTAAATTAAAGATAAAAATTTACACAGGCAGGTTTACCGTTAAGGATTTATTGGAATCAGACGAAGCATTCCTTACTAATTCTTTAATGGGAATAATGCCTTTGTCTTTTCTTAATCAGAATGCGATAGGCAACGCCTCTTTACGGCATATAACAAGCCTTTTGCAGAAGAAATACAGAGCTTTATTGTAAAATGAAATTAACCAATAAAATCAAGCTTCCTTTTAAAGTCAAGAAACCGGTTCTATCATTTGGTTCGCAGGCAAAGAATACGCTTTGTTTTGCTAAAGGCAATTTCGCTCTTATAAGTAGAATCCATGACGACCTTAACAATTTAGATGATTTTTTGCTTTTTGAAAAAGATGCCAAATATTTTCTTAATAAAAAACCCAAGGTTTTAGCTTTTGACCTTCATCCCGATTATCAGTCTACCAGTTACGCATCAAGTTTGAATAATGCTTTTAATGGCGGCATTGCTATCCAGCATCATCATGCTCATATTGCCGCATGTATGGCGGAAAATGGGCTAAAGAACGAACAGGTAATTGGAGTTGCGTTTGATGGGTCGGGGTTAGGATTTGATAATACTATTTGGGGTGCCGAATTTTTAATCTGTAACTACAAAACTAGCGTAAGAATTGCTCATTTAAAAAAGATAAAACTTTTAGGAGGGGAAAAGGCGATACTCGAGCCTTGGCGTATTGCGGCTGCCTGGTTAAATTCTATTTATGGGGGTAGCTTTCTAAAGCTAAAAATTGATTTTACTAAAGGAGTAGACAAGATCAAGTGGCACATCTTAAAAGAAATGGAATCAGTTAGTTTTAATACTCCCTTAACAAGCAGTATGGGCCGGCTATTTGATGCATTTGCAAGTTTAGTATTAGTAAAATATAATGCTTCTTATGAAGCCCAGCTTCCAATTGAGTTAGAAAAACTTGCTACGAGGGCAAATGTTACAAGCCAGAAAACATATCAATTTGGTATTAAGGAAAATGCAGGTATGTTTATCATAGACCCAAGCCCGTTGTTTAGGGCAGCAGTGGCTGATTTAAAAAATAAAAGGCCAAAAGCAGAGATCGCCTATTGTTTTCATTTAGCCGTTGCCAATGCGATTAATGATATTTGTTTGAGAATAAGAAAAACCCGAAAAATTAATACTATTGTTTTGTCGGGAGGTGTTTTTCAAAACAAACTCTTGTTAGGCTTAAGTAAGGATTGTCTTAAGTCTTTAGGGTTTACTGTTTTAACCCATAAGAAGCTTTCTTGTAATGATTCGAGTGTTTCTTTGGGGCAGGCTGTGGTAGCTAACTTTAACACCCGAACCTATCGGAAGGTTCGGGTGTGAACTTGTGTTCAAGGGGTAGAATATGTGTTTAGCAGTTCCAATGAAGGTTAAAAAAATTAACGGCGCATTTGCCCAAGTAGATGCAGCTGGATTGCTTCGCCAGGTGAATATTGAAATGGTCAGCGGAATTAAAGAAGGCGATTTTGTTTTAGTGCATGCCGGTTTTGCAATTCAAAAAATTGATAAGGCTCGGGCAAAAGAAACGTTAAGGATTTTGTATGAAATACATTGATGAATACCGTAACAAAAAATTAGCAGGCGTTCTTTCCAAAAAGATAAAAGAGATAATGCCTCTTTCAGGGATAAGGTTGATGGAGGTTTGCGGCACGCATACTCATAATTTCTTCAGGTTCGGCCTGGATAAGATTTTGCCTCAGAGTTTAAAATTAATCTCCGGCCCCGGTTGCCCTGTTTGCGTCAGCCCGCAGGAATATATTGATAAAGCGCTGTCCCTGGTAAAGAATAAAGATGTAATCATTGCTACCTTTGGAGATATGATACGCATCCCCGGGACAAGCTCAACCCTTGAAAAAGAAAGGGCACGTTTCGGCAATGTCAGGGCAGTTTATTCTCCTTTAGACAGCCTGCAATTAGCCAAAAACAATCCGGATAAAAAAATAGTTTTCTTAGGCGTTGGTTTTGAAACTACTATCCCAACAATAGCTATCAGTATACTTTTGGCTAAAAAAGAAAAGTTAAAGAATATTTATTTTCTAAATTCATTAAAGCTTATCCCGCCCGCTTTGGATTTTCTTATGAAAGATAAATCGGTTGAGATTGATGGTTTCTTGTGCCCGGGGCATGTTTCTGCTATAATCGGAACTAACGCTTATGAGTTTATCCCCAGAAAGTATAAAATTGGCTGTTGTATTGCCGGTTTTGAGCCTTTGGATATTTTAGAAGGAATTTATCTTCTTGTGCAGCAGAAAGTAAGAAAAAAAGCAAAAGTTTTAAACCAATATTCCCGGGTAGTAACTTCCCTGGGTAATAAGCGCGCTCTCGGTATAATAAAAAGAGTTTTTACAATAAAAGATTCTTCCTGGCGCGGCTTAGGAATAATCCCCGGAAGCGGTTTAGAAGTCAGAAAAGAATTATCTTGTTTTGATGCGGATAAGCATTTTTCATTAAAGACTTGCATAGAGAAATCAGGGCATAAAAAAACAAGATGCAGATGCGGTGATGTACTTAAAGGGAAGATCCAGCCCGATGAGTGTAGATTGTTTAGAAGGCTTTGCACTCCGGAAAATCCTTATGGGCCATGCATGGTTAGTAACGAAGGAGCGTGTAATGCGTATTATAAATACCATTAGGCAGAGTTTGATTTTACTTATTGTATTTTTGTTTGTTTCCGGATGCGCTCAGAAGGCAGATGATTTAGAAAAAGCACAAGATGATATTCGTAAATCAGAGGCATATTATAACTCGGCGCTGGAACAGTATAAGAAGAAAATAAACTCTAACAAGGCGCCTGATAGCCTTTATCTTGAGTTAGGAAGGGTCTATTATTCTCATGGAGATTTTGAATCAGCACTTGCCCAACTAAAAAATTCCAAAGCCCAGGAAGCAAAAAAACTTATTGCTATTTCTTATTTCAGGCTGGGGAATTTCGTGGATGCGTTGGATGTTTTTAATCGTGAGGCTATAAGTGATAACGAATATATTTATTATCAAGGTTTAACATGTGAAAAATTAAACCTTTTTGAGCAGGCTGTTAATGTTTATCGCAAGATAAACGATGGGCCGTTCGCCTCTTTGGCAAAGAAGAGGATTGATCTAATTGAAAAGCAAGCCAATCTTACCAATATTAAGGAAGTAAGCCAAAGGATTTTTAATTTAATTAAAGAAAGCCCCGGCTTAAATGAATACCCTCAGGCAGGAGCCTTGGTTTTATTGGCAGATGAGTCAATTGAAGTGACACAGCAGAACACACAGGTTTCCCAGATGCATTACGCAGTAAAGATTCTAAATGAACGGGGAAAAGAGGATTATTCCGAGACCCAGATTGAGTATGATTCTACTTTTGAGAAAGTTGAATTAGAATACGCCAGGACTATTAAACCCGACGGGGTAATTACGGAAGTTGGCTCCCGCCATATCCGCGATGTGTCAAAATACCTGAACTTTCCGCTTTATAGCAATGCGCGAGTATACATTATTTCTTTTCCGGAAGTTGTTGAGGGAGCTGTCATTGAATATAAAGTAAAGATTTATCGCAACCAGTTGGTGAATAAAAAAGATTTTGTCCTCGCCTATTCTTTAAAAGCAAAAGACCCGATTATTAACGCAGCCTTTAATTTACGCATACCAAAAGAAAGAAAACTCAATATCAAGATTCTTAATGAAAAATACAATGATTCAGGAGCTAATTTAAACCCTTTAGTAACTGAAAAGGAAGGATTTAAGATATACGACTGGAATTTTAAGAGCCTTCCGCAGATTGTTCCGGAGTCAAATATGCCGCCAGCTGTGGAGATTAATCCTGCGTTACTTTTGTCTACGTTTGAAAGCTGGGATGAATTATATAAATGGTGGTGGTCTTTAGCAAAAGATAAGATTGTAGCCAACGATGAGATCAAATCAAAGGTTGCGGAGTTAATTAAAAACAAAACAACTCCTGAGGAAAAAATCCGAGCAATTTATAACTACTGCGCTCAAAAGGTCCGTTATGTGGCGGTTGAATATGGGCAGGCAGGTTTCGAACCGCATAAAGCCGAGGTTTGTTTCAGGAATAAGTATGGGGATTGCAAAGATAAAGCAATACTGCTTACCACGATGTTAAAACTTGCTGATATTTCCGCAAGCCCAGTTTTAATCGCTACCAAAGAGGATTATAATTTAAATGAAGATTTTCCTTCTATGTTATTTAACCATGCCATTGCTTGCGTTTTCTTAAATGATAAAATAATTTTTATGGATCCCACTGCTGAGACCTGCGCCTTCGGCGATTTGCCGCCATCGGACCAGGAGAGAAGAGTTATAATCTTTAAGGAAGATGGTTATAAGATAATTGAAACTCCTCTTTATTCCGGTGGGCATAACCTAAATAAACAGACTCTGAATATTAAGGTTAATGTTGATGAGTCAATTTCTGCGCAAAAAGAAATATTAGCCGAAGGGGTTTACGATCAATCCCAGCGCTACTGGTTATTGTATACCCAGCCGGAATTGATAGAGGCGACTTTAAAAGAAAAAATCCAGTCGGTTTCAATTGGTTCTAAATTATCCGGATATCAGATTAAGAATTTGGATGATTTGAATAAGCCCGTAGTATTAACTTATTCATTTTCCGGTCCGGAGTATTTTACTGAAGCAGGGCCTTTGAGGATTATGCCCCAATTGGCAAATTTAGACACGAGCTTGGTAGCAAAAGACAGCCGTAAATATGCGATTGACTTTGATTTTCTTGATACTAAAGAAACCTATTTGGAAGTTGCATTTCCTGCCAATTATGTGATAAAATATATGCCTGAGGGAGTTGTTGAAGATAGCCCCTGGCTAAGCTTAAATGTGAGCTATAGCCAAAAGGATAACAAGCTTTATTTTAAGCAAGTTGTTGAGTTGAAAAGAACCAAAATCTCTGTAGATGAATATCCGGATTTTAAGAAATTTTTTCAGAAGCTTGCGCTCCAAGTCAAACAGAGAATAGTGCTGGAGAGAAAGAAATAATAATGCCAGAAAAACCCAATGCTGCTTCCGGAATCGAACGCCGCCAATATATTCGTCTTGATACGGTTTTCCCTGTGCAATTCCGTCTTGAAAGCGCAGATAGAAGTAAGTTTATCTCCGGTTGGCTCCAGGGTTACACTAATAACATAAGCAAGGGCGGGATCTGTTTATCCGTAAACAATTTTGATCCCCAATGGGTTAAGCTTTTAAGGAATCGCGAAGCAAAATTATCGTTAGAAATTGAATTACCCGTTATAAAAAGGCCGGTGAATGCTCTGGCTAAAGTTGCATGGATGAGCGATGTCCCCGGAAGCCCTAATAAATATCAAATCGGCTTAAGTTATGAAGAGATAAACGCCAAGCAAAATAATAAGATTTTGCGTTATGCCCGGCTTAAGCAATTTTTTGTCCCTGTGTCATTGTCCTTGATTATTCTTTTAGGCCTCGGCTTGGCACTAAATAGCTATGTAAGCGCGAAATTAATTAACGGCAATAAAAGCTTAGTAGAACAATTGGTAAAGATCGTCCAGGAATCCAGCGTAGCCAAACAAAAAGTAAAAATCTTTAGCAAAGAGAGAGAAGATTTACAGACTAAGATTCAAGCCTTGGAATTACAGATTAAATCAGTTGAAGAAAAGGGTAAGCCTTCCGTCAATAGCCTTAAATTAGAAGACCTGATAAAAGTAAGAGAGACGCAGGATTTAAGCGAGCAAGTAGATAAATTGACCAAAGAAAAGAATGCATTGCTTGAACAATTGGTTTCTGTACAACATAAAGAAAATGATATTACAGAAGATCTTTTGCATCTTGATAAAAGAAAGGCAATCTTAGTGAAAGAGAACTTTGATAAAATGTATCAGTGGCTTAAAATCCATCAGAGCCTGCGCACGGGTTTAGTAGCGAGTTTTGAAGGAAGCAAAGATATCGCTAAATGGGCTTTTATTTATGACCAGTCGCTTGCCTCCCAGGCATTTACTTATTTTTCTGATTTTGCAAGGTGTAGGAAAAACCTTGACTTCTTTGCTAAGAAAGCCCAAAGAGAAAACGGATTATTCTACAATGCTTATTATGTAAATGACGGGCTACCTGCAGAATTCACGATTCATTGCGGGCCGAATATCTGGCTGGGAGTAGCCTTTCTTCAATATACGAAAAAATCAAATGATACAAGATACCTTTCTTTGGCAGAAGAAATTGCCTCAAAGATAATTGCCCTGCAAGCGCTTGATCCGGATGGTGGTATTCGCGGAGGGCCGAACACCCAGTGGTATTCTACGGAACATAACCTTGATGCATATGCTTTCTTTAATATGCTTTACAAGGTCACCAGTAAAGACATTTATCTTAAGGCAAGGGATAAGACGTTAAATTGGTTGGTAAAGAATACATATGATAAAGAGGATCTTCCTGTAAAACGCGGAAAAGGCGATTCTACTATCGCTACCGATACTTATGCCTGGTCTATTGCTGCAATCGGCCCTGATAAATTAATGGAAGCTGGAATGAACCCGGACAGGATTCTTGAATTTGCCGAGAAGAGTTGTTTGGTTACTGCGGATTATACCCGTCCGAATGGGCAAAAAGTACAGATAAAAGGATTTGATTTTGCGCCTGAAAAACATTTGGCCAGAGGAGGGGTTATTTCTTCGGAATGGACAGCACAGATGGTAATTTCTTTTAAAATAATGTCGGAATATTATTATAAAAAGTCTATGATTGCTAAGTCCCGGGCTTACGGATTAAAAGCAGACGAGTATTTGGTCGGCCTGACCAATATGATTATATCAAGCCCTTCTCCATCGGGGCAGGGGGAAGGCTGTTTGCCTTATGCAACAGAAGAATTTATTGATACCGGGCATGGTTGGATGACTCCGAGCGGGAAATATACAGGATCCGTTTCAGGGACTGCTTATACGCTTTTTGCCTATTATAATTATAATCCTCTGGAATTAAGGGAATAAGTTTTATCTCTTCGATTAATCTTAGGTTTAATACAATTTGGTTTTTAAATTGAAACAGAAGCTAAATTTAATATATAAGAAATTATACTCTTGTTTTGGCGCTCAGAATTGGTGGCCTGCTGAAAGCCCGTTTGAAGTAATTATCGGGGCCATCCTTACGCAAAATACTTCTTGGCAGAATGTCTCACGGGCTATAGAAAACCTTAAAAAAGAAAAAGTTTTGACTCCGCAGGGGATTAAAAAGATCTCCGAGAAGAAATTAGCCGCCTTAATCAGGCCGTCAGGCTATTACAATATTAAGTCAAAGCGGTTAAAAAATTTCTTGATATTTTTGTTTAAAAATTATAATGGAAGCATTGAAAGAATGTCTTTGGGCAAACCTAAGGATTTGCGTAAAGCGCTGCTTGGTGTAAATGGGATCGGCCCGGAAACAGCAGATTCAATCCTTCTTTATGCTTTGGGAAAACCAGTCTTTGTTGTTGATGCCTACACAAAGAGAATTCTCTCAAGGCATAAAATTATAGAAGAAAATGCTCCTTACCATCAGGTCCAGGATTTATTAATGAATAATTTGCACTGCGAGAAGAAGCTTTTTAATGAGTTTCACGCTTTATTAGTCAGGCTTGCAAAAGAGTATTGTCTTAAATCTAAGAGGAGGTGCAACGAATGCCCGTTGAAAGGATTAAATTAAATACAATTTTCTTCTTAAGCGCGTTGTTTGTGCTGACAATGCTTTGTTCTTCAGCCTATGCAGCTCCTTGTTACGGGACTAAGCTACCCGGGCGGAATAAATTCTTTGCTGAATTTGAGTCATACAGCCTTTTTAAAAGATATCAGGAGAATAATTTAGGAAAGCTTCGTTCTCAGCAGCAGTTTTACGGAATGTCTTATGGAGTTTTTAACTGGCTTTCTATAGATTTAAAAGCGGGCGCCGGGAATATTAAGCAACATCCCGTAGGAAGCGATGAAATAGATTACACAACCAGCTTTGCCGGAGGCTATGGTTTACGGGTTAAATTTTTAGACAAAAACAACTTTAGGTCTGTCTTAGGTTTTCAACATATAAGCGTTCATCCTAAAAGCACGCATATCGGAGATACAAAGCATCAGGCGATTTTAGATGATTGGCAATGGTCGTTATTGGGAAGTTATAGTTTTAAAAGGATCACTCCTTACTTGGGGACAAGATGGTCTAGGGTTGATTATATCCATAAAGTTAATGGTGACAGGAAACGTGTAATGTCGGATATGACAAAGGATATTGGGTTTATTTATGGTTTTGACCTTCCGCTTACTAATAAGATTTGGTTAAATATGGAAGGTTCAAGTTTTGATAGTGATGCACTGGCGGTAAGCATAAATTATAGTTTTTAACAAATGATAAATAAAACAGGCCTTATACAACTTACTCAGCGATTAATCAGGATAAAATCCGAGAATCCCAATGGAAATGAAGTTGAGATTGCCGGGTTTGTTGAAGAATACCTTAATAACTTAGGGTTGAAAACAAATATCTGTGAGTTTGAAAGAAACCGCCCGAATATTATTTCGGTTTTAGAAAACAAAAACTCTGAACATTCTTTGCTTATCACTCCGCATTTAGATACTGTCCCAGCGGGAAAAAATTGGACGCTTGACCCGTTTAAAGCCAAGATAAAAGATGGCCGGCTTTATGGCTTGGGGGCTACTGATTGTAAATGTAATTTGGCGATTAGCCTTGAGGTGATAAGGAGTATTATTGAAGACAAGAGAGCCTTAAATTATAATCTGATTTTTGCCGCAACTGCGGATGAAGAAAGCGGGTCTGTTTTGGGCTTGGAGCCTCTTTTAAAGAAAAAAATCCTTAGGGCTGATGCGGCTGTTGTCCTTGATGCTGATGATTTCCATATTGTCGTTGCACAAAAGGGCCTCATGCATCTTAAAATAAAGCTAAAAGGGAAAAAAGCCCACGGCGCTTATCCATGGTTAGGCGTAAATGCAATTGAGAAGATTGTTGATATAGCAGATAAATTGAGAGAATACAAATTTTGTGTTACCAAAAATAAATATTTACGCGCTCCCACAATAAATTTTGGGACAATAAAAGGTGGAGATAAAGTTAATGTGGTGGCTGATTCTTGTGAATTTGAATTAGACATACGTTTCTTGCCGGGAGAGTCTTCCTCAAGGGTGCTGCGCGATATAAAGGCACTTGTAAAGAAATACAATCCGAATTTTGAGATTGAAGTTGAAGGAATCCAGGAGCCATTTATAATAAATGAAAAACATTATCTTGTTTCGCAACTCTGTTCGGCGATGCGTAGTGCCGGAATCCGGCCTGCTCTTAAAGGTTCGGAGGGAGCGACAACCATTTCTTTTTTTGATGCACAGGATATCCCTTCAATAGCTACAGGTTTTGGTTCTTTGGGTTGTGCCCATATCGCCGATGAATACGTTAAGGTTGAGAATTTATACAAAGGTGCTTTAGTTTTAAAAGAGTTTTTGCTTAATTTCAAGTTTAACAAATCTAGTGCAACTTAAGAGAAAGTAGAGGATTTATGGAAGAGATTAAATTTAAAAAGAAGCCACGCCTTAAAAAGCCCTATATTATTACTGCCTGGCCCGGGATGGGAGAAGTTGCTTTTAAGGCAGCAAGTTATTTAATTGAAAAGTTAAAAGCAGAGGAGTTTGCATCAATTCCTTCCGAAAACTTTTTTTATCTAACGGGCAGTGTGATTCAAAACGGAGTTTTGGATATTCCGGAGCTTCCTCAAAGCAAGTTTTATTTTTGGAAGAATAAGGCAGGGAAGAATGACCTGATAATTTTCCTAAGCAATGCTCAGCCGGATTTGGTTAATGCCAAGGAGTATTCTAAGAAAATAGTCCAAGTTGCCAAAAGCTTTCATGCCGAAATGGTGGTTGGTTTTGCATCTATGCCTCAGGCAATTGATCACACACAGGAACCTACGGTTTGGTTTGCAGCAACGGACCCCGAATTAAGAGAGGCTTTGAAAAAATTTAACTTAAGCCTTCTTACTGAAGGCCAGATCAGCGGTATGAATGGTTTATTTTTAGGCCTTGCTAAAAAAGAAGGCTTAAAAGGCTTTTGCCTTTTAGGAGAAATACCTCTTTATACTATCCAGATCGAAAACCCTAAAGCTTCTCACGCTGTATTAAGTTCGCTTATTAAAATTTTAAATATAGAAATTGATGTAAGCGAGTTAGCTCAACAGGGCCACAATATGGAAGCGGAAATTAACAAGCTTTTGGATTATCTTAAACTTGGGACCGGAAACCAAATTGCCCCTATCGGAGAAGAGGAGATTGAGAAGATTAAGAAAACCTTAAGCCAGCTTACTAAGTTGCCTGTCTCGGTTAAAGATAGGATAGATAAGATGTTTGAAGAAGCTAAAAACGATATTTCCAGAGCCAATGAATTAAAGCTGGAATTAGACAAATGGAATGTTTATAAAGAATATGAGGATAAATTTCTTGATCTATTCAGGAAAAAGAAAGATAAAGATAATTAATGCGTAAGCCTTCCCAAGTAAAAGCAGTCCTTTTTGACTTAGGCAATGTTCTGGTTGATTTTGACCATACGATAGCCGCTAAAAGGATTTCCTGTTTTTGCGATAAGACGCCAAAAGAGATTTTTGACCTCTTTTTTGCCTCTCAAATTACGACTAAGTTTGAGGCTGGAAAGATTTCCTCTCTTGATTTTTTTAAGGAAGTAAAGAAAAGCCTTAATGCAAACATAAGCTACGAATCATTTGTGCCTATATGGAATGAGATTTTCTTCCTTAGTTTAAAAAACAGGCAGGTCTACTCTTTGGCAAATAAGTTAAGGGATAATTATTTGGTTGCGCTTTTATCCAATATCAACGTTTTGCACTACGAGTATTTAAAAAGCAAATTCCCGGTATTTAATGTTTTCCATAACGTATTTACTTCTTGTGAGCTAGGTTTTGTCAAGCCGGATGAAGAAATTTACAGGAAAGTTATTAAAGAATTAGGAGTAGGCGCGGAAGATATCTTTTATACGGATGATAGGATTGAATTAATTGAAAGTGCAAAGAAGATAGGTTTAAGAAGCTTTGTTTTTAAAGATGTTTTTCAGCTTAGGGCCGATCTTGAGAGCCAGGGTGTAAGTATATGATCAAGGAGAATAAAATTCTGCTTTCCCATGGTGCAGGCGGTAAATTAATGCACGGGCTTGTTAAAGATTTACTGCTTAAAAAATTGGGAAATCCGATTTTAAACGAGTTGACAGATAGCGCTTTGATAAAGTTTAAAGAAACAATTGCTTTTACTACTGATTCTTTTGTGGTTTATCCTTTAGAATTCTCCGGCGCAGATATAGGGAAGCTTTCGGTTTGCGGCACAATCAATGACCTGGTAATGCAGGGGGCTGAGCCAAAATATATCTCTTTAGCCCTGATTATTGAAGAAGGTTTTGATAAAGGTTTATTGGAAAAAATAATTAATTCTGTTTCTTTGGCTTGCCGTTTGTCAAAAGTAAGTGTTGCAGCTGGAGATTTAAAAGTTGTTGAAAAAGGGGCAGCAGATAAGATTTTTATTAATACCTCTGGGATAGGTTTGACAGTTAACAAAAAGCCTTTATCTTATAGAAATATTAAAGCAGGGGATAAGGTTATTTTAACCGGTAAGATCGCCCAACATGGCCTTGCGGTTTTGGCAAAAAGAAATGAATTAAATTTAGGTTTTAATATAAAAAGCGATTGTGCTTGTTTGAATGGTTTAATTATTCCTTTGCTTAAGAAGGATGATTCCATAAAGTTTATGCGTGATCCAACCCGGGGAGGGTTAGCCACAACCCTCAATGAAATCTCCCAACAGACCGGCAAGGGCATTGTTATTAATGAAAAGAATATAGCAATTGATAAAAAAGTAAAAGCAGCTTGTGAATTGCTTGGGATTGATCCTTTGTATGTTGCTAATGAAGGCCTGGCTGTGATTATCGCCGAAGATGGAACCCAAGAAAATATCGTAAGGCAATTAAAGAAGCATCCACTTGGGAAAAATGCTGCAGTAATCGGAGAAGTAGTAAATAATCCGAAGTCAAAAGTAGTATTAAACACCGTCTTAAATACAAAGCGGATTATTGATATGTTAAACGCCGAAGCGCTGCCAAGGATTTGTTAATATGAAAACCGATAGTTTTCAAAGAAGGTTTTACAGGGATTGGGTGAAGGCCAAGGATTTATATTTAACCAGGATTGCTGCCAAAGAAACAGATTTGTATATTCTTACCAACAAGCCTTTAGATAAGAATTATATAGAGCAAAGAATTTTTTCTTATCGCTGGGATATTGAAAAATATATAAGCAAAGACCATCGATTCCTGACAGCATTAAAACCTTTATCTGTGGAAATAAATGCCCCTGAGATTGTAAGGGATATGAGCAGGGAGGCGACAAAAGCCAATGTCGGGCCAATGGCATCAGTAGCCGGGGCTATCGCAGGCTTCTTAGGAAATGATTTATTAAAGAAGAAATATAAAGATGTTATTATTGAGAATGGAGGAGACATCTTTTTAAAAACAACCAAGGCCAGAAAAATCGGGATTTACGCTGGAAAGTCAAAATTATGGAATAGGTTGTCTATTAAAATAAACGCGAAAGACACTCCAATTAGCGTTTGTACTTCATCCGGGACTATAGGGCATTCTTTAAGTTTTGGTTGTGCCGATAGCGTAATTATTCTTTCAAAAAATTCCTCATTAGCTGATGCCGTGGCTACCGCAACTGCCAATATTGTGCAATCAAAGAACGATCTTCAAAAGGCTTTGGACTTTGCACGCAAGATAAAAGGCGTTATTGGGGTAGTAATTATCCTAAAAAATAACCTCGTAAGCTGGGGCAAGGTTGAATTTGTCAAATAGGCCCCTATTTTTTTCTTTCCTCGTCGGTAAAATTAAAATTAAAAAAACCTTTAAAAATTAAAAATTACTTGACATAGGCTGTATATTGTGATAAAAATTTACTATAAATACATTGTTAGTGATTTTATTTGGAGGGTAAATTAATAAAATTGGAAAACCAGGAAAAAGGTAAAGGCTCTTAAGGAAAAGGAAAGAGCCTTTTTTTATGAATTATATGAAAACTGTAGGTTTAACATACGATTTAAAATCAGATTACGAGTTTAAAGCAGGCGATCCGCCTGATGCTAATGCTGAATTTGACCATCCAACCACTATTGATGTTATCGCGGATGCGATAAGATCCAATGATTTTAAAGTAAAAAAGATTGGTAATGTCACAAACCTGCTTGAAAAGATAGAGAATCTTGGCGTTGACATTGTTTTTAATATCTCAGAAGGCTTAGAAGGCAGAAATAGGGAATCTCAGGTCCCGATAATATTAGAGATGGCCAATGTTCCATTTGTTGGGGCAGATGCTTTGACTCTGGGGTTGACTCTTGATAAAATTATGGCGAAAAAGATTTTTATCGCCGATAAAATCCCTACCCCAAAATTCTTCACTGTCAGCTCGGTTGAAGAATTAATCAATACCGATCACTGCAAATTTCCGTTAATCGTAAAGCCCAGGTTCGAAGGCTCTTCTAAGGGTTTAAGTGATAATTCCCGTGTTGAAAATAAAGAAGATCTTGCGAAACAAGTCAGCTACATAGTAAATACCTATAAACAGCCGGCTTTGGTTGAGGAGTTTATTTCCGGGCAGGAGTTTACGGTTGCCATTATCGGTAATGAGAATCCTGAAGCCCTGCCTGTCGTACAGATTAAGATAGACGGACGACTGAAATTGAATGATAAATTTTATACTTTTACGCGTATCCAGTCTGACAGGCTTGAGTATATATGCCCTGCAAAAATTTCCAGTGATTTAAGCAATAAAATAAAAGAACTCGCTATTAAGACTTATAAAGCTGTAGATTGCCGTGATTTTGGAAGAGTTGATTTTAGGGTTGATAATGAAGGCAACCCTTATGTTTTAGAGATAAATCCTTTACCGTCTTTGTCCACAGAAGATGTGTTTAAATTGGTGGCAGAGACTATCGGCATTACTTACGAAGAAATAATCGGAAGAATTTTAAAGGCTGCTTTAATCAGAAACAGCCTTAACTAATTATAAAAGGAGCCTCGGGGTGAAAATCGCCCTGACGTACAATCTTAAAAAGAAGGACGAATCAAAACCGGTGGATTATTTCTCGGAATTTGATTCTGAAGAAACTGTCAATGCTATTATCCAGGCTATGAAAAATAAAGGCCATAGCGTTGATGCGATTGACGTAGAATACCCGAAGTTATTTTCTTATTTTAGAAAAAACCGCGTTGACATGGTTTTTAATATAGCGGAAGGGACATGTGGTAAGTTCCGTGAATCAGAAGTCCCTGCGATATTGGATTATTTGGATATCCCCTACACCGGCTCTAATACTTTTTCTCTCGCCTTAGCTTTAAATAAAGCGCTTACCAAAAAAATCTTAAAAGCAGAAAATATTCCCACTCCTCATTTCCAAGTTTTCTCGAGGGGCAATGAGGAATTAGACCCTATCTTAAAATTTCCTTTGATAGTTAAACCTAATTGCGAAGGTTCTGCAAAAGGCATTAATAAATCCAATGTAGTAAGGACTAAAGAGGAATTATTAAACAAGACCAAAGAATTAATAAGAGACTATAAGCAGGAAGCTTTGGTTGAGGAGTTTATAGAAGGTAAAGAGCTAACCGTAGGTATCCTTGAAAATGGCAAAACCACGGTTTTGCCTATTTTAGAGATTGATTTTTCCAATTGCTCAAATAGTGGAGAGTTTTTTTATTCCTGGAGGATGAAAGAATATCAAGGGAACAAAGATTTGGGGTTAGTCCCTACTTTTCATTGCCCGGCGCGCCTTGATAAAGAAGTTGAGAATCGCGTAAGGGAAGTGGCTTTAAGGACCCATCGGGCTGTCGGTTGTTTTGATATATCACGCACAGATATACGTCTGAGCAAGGATAACATTCCTTATGTTTTAGAAATTAATCCTTTGCCCGGGCTTGATCCCAAAGAGTCTAATTTTCCAATTATGGCTTATGCCGCAGGATTAAAATTTGAAGACTTAATTGAGGCAATATTAAAAAGCGCCTCAGAAAGGAAAAGGCTTAATTGAGCAATACCGAAGCAGTAGAAAATCAAAAATTATTACAGGAAGCTGCCCCAGTAGTCCGTTCAGTTAAAAGGCCGCGTGATTATCAGCAAATAGGTTTATATAAAGATGTTAATCCCTTGGATTGGGAAGATTGGCATTGGCAATTAAAACATAGAATCCGCACAAAGGATGAATTAACCCAGATAATTAAACTTTCTCCTGAAGAAGAGAAAGGTATAGATAAAGCAAAGGGGAGATTGTCTATGGCAATCACTCCTTATTGGGGCACGCTTTTGGATCCCGAAGATCCAACTTGCCCAATTAGAAGGCAGGCAGTTCCGGTTATTGATGAATCTGTAGTTTCTCCTCATGAAATGACAGATCCTTGCGCGGAAGACAGGGATTCTCCGGCGCCTCATCTTGTGCACAGGTACCCGGATAGAGTTTTATTATTAGCAACTGATCACTGCGCTATGTATTGCAGGCATTGCACAAGAAGAAGGCTCGTGGGAGAAAATGGGCATCCGGATCATAATTCTCCAAACAGATTTGACGCGGCTATAGAATATATAAGGCAGAATCGCAAAATTAGGGATGTGCTTATTTCAGGAGGAGACCCTCTGATTTTAGAGGATGATGAATTAGAGGATTTAGTCCAGAAGATTCGTTCAATATCTCATGTGGAATTCTTAAGGATAGGAACGCGTGTTCCTGTAACTCTTCCTCAGCGTGTCACCGAAAAACTTGTTAACATGCTTAAAAAATATTCTCCTATCTGGATGAGTATACATTTTAACCATCCCAAAGAAATTACCAAGCGTTGCAAGATGGCCTGTGATATGCTTTCTGATGCCGGGATTCCCTTAGGAAGCCAGACAGTCCTTTTAAAAGGTATAAATGACCGGCCATATATTATGAAAAAACTTGTACACGAACTCTTGCAGATTAGGGTCAGGCCTTATTACATATATCAATGCGACCCTGTAAGAGGAACGCAGCATTTCCGCACACCGGTTGCAACCGGGATTAATATAATGGAGAAACTCCGCGGGCATACTTCAGGTTACGCAATTCCTACCTATGTTATTGACGGACCCGGTGGCGGAGGAAAGATTCCAATCGGGCCAAATTACATCCTTTCACAGGCAAAAGGCAAATACGTCTTGCGCAATTACAAAGGCAAGATATATACCTATCTAGAATAAAAAATACCAGTTTTCTTATTCTTCCTTCCAATTTTTATTTGTTCTGCAATAGAGAAAACTGATTTACTTCCGCGTCTGCCTTGTCTTCTGTTTTCTCGGGGACGCTTATTTTGCCCCTGCGAGGCAAAATTTCGCTCCCCTGCGGTGCCTCGCTCTGCCTACTTTCTATTTAGCTGGGCATCCGTGCCCGCTCGGCATCCTCGGAGGCCCCGATAAAACAAAAGCCAAGCCATCCGCTTAAACAGATTATCTATAGCTTTATGGTTTTTGCTGGAGGCACATTAGAAGATTTTTGGCACAGCTATAAACATTAGTGCGCAAGGATTTACGAGGAGCGAAGGACAGCTATAAAAGAACGCTAAGCCGTAGCGACGTGGTAAATCGCAGCGCACGGCAAAAATCTTCAGTGCCGGAAGCGAAAACCATAAAGCAAAGTTCGCTTTATGCTAGGACAAGACAGCCTCAAAAGAGTTAGTTCATCATCAGGAATTACTTGACTCTTTATTAAAAAGATTATAAACTAAATTCAAGATTGTTATCTTTAAAAAGGTATAGTTTTATGTCTGTAGCAATAAAACAAATAAGTATTTTCATAGTCAAAGCCCAAGATTTGCGTAGAAATACGTAGATGCTTGGGTTTATATTAATAAGGAGAAAATATGCTTAAGAAAAAAGTTCTCATTGTTGACGACGAAAAAGACTTTACAAAGATGACTAAGATTAACCTTGAAGCTACGGGGGAGTACGAAGTTTTCATTGAAAATATTTCCAATAAAGCCCTGGAAAAAGCTAAAGAAGTTAAGCCGGATATTATTTTATTAGACATCTTAATGCCTGATACTGATGGGTTTACTATTTTAAAAAGGCTTAAAAAAGATGAAAGCACTATTTCTATACCGGTTGTTATGCTTACTGCTGTATCCACTGAAGCTGCAAAAACCCAGGCAACAAGTTTATATGATGAAGGTTATATTGAGAAGCCAATAACGATTGAGGATTTAATAGCTAAGATTGAATCTGTCTTAAGAATACGCTGGGGTAGAGGTGTTAAATAAGGTAAGCTTAAGTTCATTTTGCTTGACCCCTAAGTTGCGCTGTAATATAATCTAACTACCGCTTTTTGAATGATAGCAATTTTGATCAATCCGTTTTTCTTTTAAATAATCCAAAGTCAATACCAGACAAAGGAGTAAAGAGATGGATATTCAGAATAAGCGCAATTTCATTCTATTGGGACACGCCCAATCAGGCAAAACCAGCCTCGCGGAAAGCATCCTTTACCTTTGCAAAGCAACCACTCGCAAAGGGACAATTTTAGAAGGTAACACGGTAAGCGACTATAGTTTTGATGAGATAGAGAGAAAAAGTTCAATTAACGCTGGTTTTCTCTATTGTGATTATAAAGGTGCAAGGTTTCAGATTGTGGATTCACCCGGATATGCGGATTTCGGCGGGGAAGTTATGTCTGGGGTGCGCGCAGTTGACAGTGGAATTATTGTTATTGACGGCGCAAGCGGGGTTGAAGTTGGCACTGAACGCTCTTGGCAGATTTTAGAAGAACAAAACCTTCCTTGCATGTTTTTTATTAACAAAGTGGATAAGGAAGGGATTGATATACATAAAGTTTTAACTCAGCTTAAAACTACGCTTTCAAAGAGTTGCGTAATAGTAAGTACTTTGGAAGATCCGGATTTAATGGAAGCTATTGCTGAAAGCGATGACAATCTTTTGACGAAATATCTGGAAACATTAAGATTGTCTCCGGATGAGTTAAAGAATGGCCTTAAACAGGCAGTAATCAAGCGGAAACTTTTTCCTGTAGTTGTGGGTTCTGCTTTAACTGATAAGGGCATTGCGGATTTATTGGATGATATCCTACAGTATATGCCGAATCCTTCTGAGAGGCCGCAGGTCTTAGTAAGCACTCCGGCAAAGCCTGATGAGAAAATTAATCTGGATTTAAAACAGAATGGCCCTTTTGCAGCTTTTGTCTTTAAATCAATTTCTGACCCTTATGTTGGGCAGTTAACGCTTTTGCGGGTTTTTTCCGGGAGCCTATCTTCAAATACCTCTTTTTATAACGTTAACAGGAAACTTAAGGAAAGAATAGGTTCAGTTTATATCTTGCAAGGAAAAGAACAAAGGCCGGTTGAGAGTGCTTCTTGTGGAGATATAGTGGCAATTGCTAAGCTTAAAGACACTTTGACAAATGATTCTCTTGCCGATGAGAAGCAGCAGGTATTATTTGATTCGGTTGTTTTTCCGGAACCCGCGATATCAGCTTCTGTAAAACCAAAATCACGGCAGGACGAAGATAAGATTTCTCAAGCATTGCATAAACTTACAGCTGAGGACCCGACATTTAAAGTTACGCACGACCCGCAGAGCAAGGAACTTATTATTTCCGGATCTGGCGACCAGCATCTTGCGGTTATGGTTAACCGTATTAAGAAGAGATTTAATGTTGAGGTTGAGTTAGGTACTCCCAAGGTTTCATACAAAGAAACAATTACAAGGCCTGCTAAGGTTCAGGGGAAGTTTAAGCGTCAAAGTGGCGGCCGAGGGCAATATGGAGATGTTTGGATTGAAATTCAGCCTTTGGAAAAAGGAAAAGGCTTTGAATTTGTAGACAAGATTTTTGGTGGCGCAATCCCGAGAAATTATGTGCCATCCGTAGAAAAAGGCGTGCGTCAGGCTTGTCTGGAAGGGGCTGTTGCAGGTTATCCGGTTGAGGACATCCGGGTTACTCTTGTTGACGGATCTTATCATGAAGTTGATTCTTCTGATATGGCTTTTCAGATTGCAGGTGCAATGGCTTTAAGAAAAGCCGTCCAGGAGGCAGGCCCTGTGCTCCTTGAGCCGGTAATGAATGTTGAAATAGTTATCCCGGAGGAATATCTGGGAACGGTTTCCGGGGATATTAATTCCCGCAGAGGCCACATGGCAGGTATGGAGGTTAGGGGGAACTCTCAGATTGTAAAAGCGACTATACCTCTTTCAGAGATGTTTACTTATGCAAATGATTTGCGTTCAATGACAGGCGGCAGAGGTATGTATACTATGAGGTTTTCTCATTACGCGGAAGTCCCGCATAAAATCGCCTCAAATATTATTGCCCAGTATCAGGCCACCAAAAAGCATCAAGAAGAATAAGCAGCTTATCGTAGTAACCAGTTTATAAAGGAAGGATAATAATGAAAATCAGTATTGTTTCAATTGCAGAAATTCCCTTAGGAAAGCGTAATATCAAAGACCATCGTTTAGATGAGGTTGATAAGATAACCAAGGCTAAGAAAAAAACATACATTCAGGTTGATTTAGTTGATGAAGATGCAGCTTTAGATGCTGATGCGATTCTAGTAGCAGCGGAATCACGCGCAGATTTAATTTTAAAGGATTTGGAATTTGTAGAAACTCGCCTTAGCCGTAATCCTCCAGCTGAAGAAAAAACAATACTTGAGAAATTCAAAAATAGTTTAGAAAAAGAGGAATTAGCATCAAATGTGGTTTTAAGCGAAGATGAAAAGAAAGTCATATCGGGTTATGGACTCTATACGATTAAACCGGTGGTTGCAGTAAAAAAGGAAGAGCTGGAAGATGTGGATGCCTTATTAGCCAGAGCACTTAAAGAGAGTAACTACATTAGTTTTTTTACCACTGGCGAGAAAGAGACCCGAGCATGGCTTATAAGAAAAGGAATAAGTGCCTGGGAAGCAGCCGGTGCAATACATTCTGATATCCAGAAGGGTTTTATCAGAGCAGAAATAATCAGTTTTGCGGATTTTATTTCTTGCGGCGGTGAGACAGGCGCCAAACAGGCAGGAAAGTTACGCCTTGAGCAAAAAGATTATGTAATGCAAGATACGGATTTAACAAACTTTCGTTTTAATAAGTAAACGAGGGCATAAGTTATGGAGCTATCTATTAAGGTAATTGCGACATAACTTATAAGCCCGAGTTTATCCCTGATATTTTTTAAATAAGGGTTGATTTCAAGACACCGTGGGTTCAAAAAATATCAGGGATAAACTGTAACCTTAACAATATTAAAGATTATTTTAGAGTTATTATTTAAGGAGAATTTGAAAAATGGTTAAGATTAAGCGCGCTTTGGTGAGTGTATCGGATAAAACAGGGCTTCTTGATTTCGTAAAGGAATTAAATAAATTTGGGATAGAAATTATTTCAACCGGAGGCACAGCAAGGCTTTTGCGCGAGAATAATATCCCGGTAAAAGAAGTCAGTGAATATACGGGTTTTCCGGAAATGCTTGATGGAAGAGTTAAAACATTGCATCCTAAGATTCATGCTGGATTACTTGCTCTTCGGGATAATAAAGAACATATGAAAACATTAGAGGAGCATAAAATTGGCCTTATTGATATGGTGGTAGTAAATCTTTATCCCTTTGAGAAGACAATACAAAAACCAAATGTGCAGATAGAAGAGGTTATTGAAAACATTGATATTGGCGGGCCTTCAATGTTGCGTTCAGCTGCAAAAAATCACCATTCTGTCGCAGTAATTTGTAATCCTGATAGGTATGGACAGGTGATAGAAGAATTGAAAAAAAACAAAGGTGCGATTTCCGAAGAATTAATGCGAGATTTAGGAATTGAAGTTTACGGTAGGACCAGTAAATACGACGCTGCGATCAATAGTTATTTAAGTAATTATTTTAAAGGCAAAAAAGAAGAGGGTGGTTTTGCTCAAGAAGTAAATTTTAGCTTTGAAAAGATCCAAGAACTCCGCTATGGAGAAAATCCACATCAAAAAGCCGCGTTCTATAAAGAAAAAGGAAAAACCAAGGGTTTAATTAATTTAAAACAGCTACAGGGTAAGGAATTATCTTTTAATAATATCCTGGATTTAAATGCAGCCTTTGAATTAGTGAAAGAATTTAGTAATCCTGCGGCAGTAATTGTTAAACATAATAATCCTTGCGGCGTTGCCGAAGATAAATCATTGGATAAGGCATATTTAGAGGCTTGGAAATGCGATACGCTTTCTGCTTTTGGTGGGATCGTCGCGTTAAACAGGAAAATGGACATTAAAACCGCTAAAGTAGTTGCAAAAAGCGGATTCTTAGAATGCATTATCGCCCCAGGTTTTGATAAAGATGCTTTAGATATATTCAAAGAGAAGAAGAATCTGCGCATAATTGAATTAGGAGACCTTGAGCCTATTTCTGAGCCGGATCTTAAACGGATAAGCGGAGGGTTTTTGCTGCAGGATAAAGATTTGGCCACGTTTGATTCAGCTAACCTCAAGGTGGTGACAAAAGTCAAACCTACGAAGAAAGAAATGGAAAGTTTGATTTTCGCCTGGAAAGTAGCAAAACATGTTAAATCAAACGCAATAATTTTAACCCGGGGAACAAAAACTGTTGGTATCGGGGCAGGCCAAATGTCGAGAGTTGATTCGGTATTTATCTCAACAAAAAAAGCAGGTAAGCTTGCTATCGGCTCGGTTATGGCTTCAGACGCATTCTTCCCGAAAGAAGACGCAATTCAATTAGCAGCTAAGTATAAGATAAAAGCTATTATTCAGCCCGGCGGATCGATTGCCGATGAAGCAATTATTAAAATGGCGGATAAATATAAAATCGCTATGGTAACAACCGGAATGCGGCACTTCCGCCACTAAAAGAGTTTTTTGTCATGTCCTTCCCGGAAACTATCAAATATCTGGAATCTTTTATCAATTACGAAAAGATTGCTGCTTATCCATATAAGGAATCTTTAAAATTAGAACGCATTAGAGAGTTCCTTAGCGCAATAGGCTCTCCGCAGAAAAGCTTAAAAGCAATCCATGTCGCAGGCAGTAAGGGCAAGGGCTCTACCTGTGCTTTTATTTCCTATATATTAAGAGAAGCAGGGTATAAGGTTGGGCTATATACTTCTCCGCATTTGTCGGATTTTAGAGAGAGGATTCGTATTTTAAGTTTCAAGTCGCAAGTTTCAGGTTTCAAGTGTTTTGAGGGGATGATTTCTAAGCTTGATCTCTCTCGTTTGGTTAGTAAGCTTAAGCCGGCAATTGAGGAATATAATAAAAGCTCGCAATATGGGCCACTTTCTTTTTTTGAGGTTTATACTGCAGTAGCCTTTGTCTATTTTAAGGAAAAGAAGGTAGATTTTGTAGTTCTGGAAACCGGTTTAGGAGGGAGATTGGATGCAACCAATGTTGTTGATCCTTTAGCCTGCGCTATCACTCCTATTAGTTATGAGCATACGCAGAAGCTGGGAAATACTTTAAGAGAAATTGCCTCGGAGAAAGCAGGAATAATTAAAAGTTTCAAGTTTCAAGTTTCAGGTTTCAAGTTGCCGGTTGTAACCGCTCCGCAGAAAGAAGAGGCGATGAAAGTAATCAGGAATAAATGCAAAGAAACAGGAGCAAAGCTTTTGGTGGCAGATAAAAGAATATTTGAGGAAGACCCGGATTTAAAAATAAATCTGTTGGGTGAACACCAGTTAATCAATGCTAGCGTTGCCGTCGGTGTTATTGAAGCTTTACGTGGTTATGGAATTAGTATCGGGGTTAATTCAATAAGAAGCGGCCTTTTTAATACTGTTTGGCCGGGTAGGTGTGAAGTAATTTCGAAAAACCCGCAGATTGTCCTTGATGGAGCGCAGAATATTGCGTCCGCAGGCGTACTGAAAGAAACAATAAAGAAGTATTTTAATTATAATAAATTAATTTTGGTTTTAGGCATTTCGAATGATAAAGATATAAAAGGTATTTGTAGCAAGCTTAATAGCTTGGCCGATAGGGTTATTGTAACAAAAGCCAATAATCCGCGCGCGGCAATGCCTATTGATTTGGCAAAGAATTTCTCAAACAAGAAAATATTATTATCAGATAGCGTTAAAGAAGCGGTAAAATTAGCTATAACCCAGGCAAAGAATAACGATTTAATTTTAATAACAGGTTCTTTGTTTGTGGTTGGAGAGGCGAGAGAGTTATATGCTTAATCAGGGGTTAAATGATACAATTGTTGCTATTGCTACCGGCTTAGGTGAAGCCGGTATTGGGATTGTGCGATTAAGCGGTAAAGAAGCGCTTAAAATTGCAGATAGTATTTTTTATTCTAAGAATGGAAAGAAGCCGTCTACTTTTAAGGCTTACACGATGCATTACGGGTGGATTGTTAAAGGTTCTTCTAACAATATACTCGATGAGGTTATTCTTACAGTTATGCGTGCGCCGAAGTCTTTTACTAAAGAAGATGTTGTTGAGATTAATTGCCATGGGGGGATAGTAGCTCTTAGAGCGGTGTTAGATTTGGTTTTAGAAAATGGGGCTCGTCTTGCCCAACCCGGAGAATTTACCAAACGGGCTTTTATAAACGGAAGAATTGATTTGGCGCAGGCAGAGGCAGTGTTGGATATTATTCGTGCCAAAACTGATAGTGCTTTAAAGATTGGTTCCGAGCAATTAAAAGGTAATTTGTCAAAAAAGATTAATGATCTAAGAGAAGAATTATTGGATGCGCTTACGATTTTAGAAGCGGATATTGATTTTCCCGAAGAAGAAAAAAATGCAATTAATTTAAAAGAAGTTTCCGAGAAGTTAATTCTTGTCAGTACTCATCTTATAGAAATCTTGGATAATTCTCGATGTGGGAAAGTGGCGCGTGAAGGTGTCCATGTAGTTATTTGCGGAAAGCCCAATGTAGGTAAATCATCGCTATTGAACGCTTTGTTAAAACAAGAGCGTTCCATAGTTACTCCGGTTGCCGGCACAACCCGCGATACAATTGAAGAGATCATTGATATTAGAGGAATCCCGGTAAGGATTGTAGATACAGCTGGAATTTTGGAACCGCGCGATTTAATTGAAAAAAAAGCAGTAGAACGCTCCAAACAACATATTAAATTAGCGGATTTAGTAATTATCCTTTTTGACGCGAGCAAGAAATTAACCAAAGAAGACAAAGCGGTGATGGAAAAGCTAAAGAATAAGCAGGTGATAGCAGTTATTAATAAAATTGATTTAAAGCAGGTTATTGATAAGGACAAAATAAGTAAAAGATTTCATTATTGTGTTGGAATATCCGCGAAGAAGGCAAAGAATTTAAATTTATTGGAAGATGCAATTGTAGATTTGGTTTATAAAGGTAAGGTGGTAAGCCCTGAATCAGTGTTAGTAAGCAATGCAAGGCATATAACAGAGTTAAGAGCCTCTCAGAAACTTATTGCACAGGCTCTTGATTCATTGGATAATAAAATGTCTCTTGAGTTTATTGCACATGATATCAAAGAAGCAATTTTACGTTTTGATTATATTCTTGGTAAAGGTTTTCAGGAAGAGTTATTGGATAAGATATTTAATGAGTTTTGTATCGGTAAATAGTCGTTCTAATAGTATGTACCCCGCCATATTTGATTGGCGGGTATGCCGCTTCTGCGGCAAATTAGGGCGGGCTGGTGCCCAGGGAGGTTAGATAAATGGATAAAAAGAAGATTGAGAAGGCGATTAAAGATATTCTGATTGCAATTGGAGACGACCCGAAAAGAAAGGATTTAATTGATACTCCCCGGCGTGTTGCCGAGATGTATGAAGAAATATTTTCAGGGATAAAATATGATCCTGAGAAAGAGCTGGAGGTGGTTTTAGACCAAAAGCACAATGAGATTATTCTTTTAAAAGGGATTTCGCTTTACAGCATTTGCGAGCACCATTTTCTTCCTTTTATAGGAAGAGCGCATGTTGCATATATCCCGAAAAACGGAAGAGTCACAGGCTTAAGTAAATTAGCGCGTGTCGTGGATACTCTGGCACGCAGGCCACAGGTGCAGGAGAGGCTTACTACGCAAATTGCAGAAATAATAATGAGGAAGCTTAAGCCTTTAGGAGTGATGGTGGTTATTGAAGCAGAACATCTTTGTATGTCAATGCGGGGCATAAGAAAGCCTGGCGCTCTTACTATTACTTCAGCGGTCAGGGGGATTTTTAAAGAAAATGAAAAAACCCGCTCTGAAACCCTCTCGCTTATACGTGGATAATGAAAAATAATAATAAAGTCAATATTCTAATTTCGGTTATTTCAATATTATTGGTATTCTCTCTTGCCGAAATAATCATGCGTTTTGCCTGGGAGATGGGAGGATGGGTTGACCGGCCGATTTACCGCAGAAGTTTTGATCCTTATGTGCGTTACGAGTTGGTCCCGGATACAAAGTCCGGGCATATCTCCATTAATTCAGAGGGATTTCGTGGCCCTGAGTATTCTGTCGTAAAACCGAAAAACACCTTTCGTATCTTGATGTTGGGAGATTCTGAAACCTTCTCATATCTATTGCCTTATTCTGATTCTTTAGCAGCACAATTAGAGAAACTCTTAAATCAAAAAACTAAGTCTAAGCGCTACGAAGTGCTTAATTTCGGCGTAGAAGGATATAATACGCTTCAAGAGTTGGAAATGCTCAAGAACAAAGGATTGAAATTTGACCCCGATTTGATTATCTTGAATTATGTTTTAAATGATCCGGAGCCGGGTGAATTTTTCTTTGATAAGTCTTTCCTTATGCGCCATAGCGCATTGGTGCGTTGGTTTAGTTTTCGTTTTAAGAAGAATGCAATAAAAAAGGAAAGAAAGAAATTAAATATTCAGACTACTGCCGACCACTATAATTATCTGCATCAACCTAAATATTTTATACATGTTAAAAATGCAATTTTAGAGATGGCTCAGATTGCTCAAAATCGCGGGATTAAATTGGCAGTAGTGATATTCCCCGATTCAAATGTTGAGATTAAGGGTTTCAAAGAAGATTATCCGTTTTTTCCCTTGCATGCTTTAGTAAAAAACATTAAAACCGACAACATTATAACTATTGATTTGATTGAAGAGTTTAACCGGCTTAATTTAACTCCAGAGCTTGTTTCTATTAATTTTAAGGAAAACGAAAGTCATAAAAATCCCAAAGCACTTGGAGTTTCGGCCGAATATATTTATAATGTTTTAAGTTTCAAGAAGATAATTAAGCAGGAATAATAGTTATTCTATCCCAAGTAGTTGTGTAAAATCTGTGTTCAGCGGGTGACGCCGAGACGGGGCAACCCCGCCGGCGCAGTGGGCGAGCACGGTGGGGTTGTCTCGGCGGCAGGACCCGCGAACCATTTTTTCATTGCAAATTAAGATTTCCAGTAGTATGATTACTGGTATTAACTTGTAATATAAATAAGGAGTTACGTGAAAAAGATAATTTTATTAATGTTTGCTGCATTTTTGCTCTCCGGATGCGCAACCTATAAATTCCAGAAAGGCCTTCCCCCACATGATAAGGGGTATGTTGCCTCCAGGGATGGTAAGGTTATCCTTGAGTATACTGTCGGTAAGGATGATTCTGTCCCGGATTTAACAATTGCCAAGCAGCGTTTTAAAAGAAGAAGGGTAACTGTAGAAGATTATTGCAAAAAAATTGGTTCTGTTGAAAATAGATTTAAGGAGATGTTTGTTGATTATCCGGTTATGATTTTTAAATTTATTACCGGTGTTTTCCGCCTGCCTTTCATTGCCGTATCAGAATATAAATATGAACATGATCCAGAATACAGGAAGAAAATCCAGGCTATTGAAGCTAAGAAAGATGTTGAGGAACGAGCCCGTATTAAAGAAATCAGAGATAAATTGAATGCATATATTAAGGAAGATTTAGCAAAAGAGCCGCCTTTAGCGGAAAAATTACCTGAGAAGGAAGTTTCAGCTCCGGCAGTTTTATCAGAACCTAAGCCTGAGGCTATCCCTGTTAGCGTCCCTGCACCTGAGCAAGTAGCTCAAGTTCAGCCTCAACAAGAGAAGGCAAAGGAGGATATTGCACAGGAGCCAGTTGTTGTGCAAAAAGAGGGCAAGGTATCCGAGGAGATAAAAGAAGAATTACCTGTGGAGCCTCAGAAGGAAGAAATTAAGGTTGACCAGTTGAAAGAAAAATCCACAGAAATAGATTTACAGATACAAGAACAAGAATCTTTAGTTAAACAGCCGGAAGTAAAAGAACCAGTTGAGGAGTCTCTCAAAGAGGCAGTTCCTAGTAAAAAGATTTCTACACAATCGCCGCATATAGTAATCTCTGCAAAGCCGAATAAAGGATTTTCTCCGTTAAGAGTGCATTTTTATGCTAAAGCTTATTCGCCAAAGGCAAAGATTGTTTCATATGAATGGGATTTTGGCGATGGGGATACATCTAAATTGCAGAATCCTTATAATACATTTATTAGTTCTAGCTATGGGTCAAAGCTTTATACTGTAACGGTTACTGTTTATGATAATAAGGGTGGGAGCGCTACTGCAAGTACGGTTATTGAAGTAAAGAATAAATAAAATTCTCTCCAAGCGTTGATTTTCCGACGGGAACAAATCACCAAATAATATTGACAAACCAATGTATTCTGATATAATTCTGCCTTTAGAGAAGGAGATTAATTATGGAAAAGTATTCATTCTTAAAAGATCCAAGAGCACTGGCGGAGATAAGAAAACATAAATGGATTGAGAGCCAAAAAGCAGGGCGGGAAATTGGTTTTGCTACAGCTGCCTGCGATTGGGTGGATAAATACGGGCAACCCTGGAAAGAAAATCATGTTAAAGAAGGTAAAAACTACAGCGCTTTTATAGAAAAAAGAAGGTTCCGTAGATTCCGGCTTGACTGCGACATAGAATTAAAAAATGACGCAGCTTCTTTGATGGCTCATCGTGTTGATATAAGTTATTTTGGAGTCTCTTGTATTACTTCTAATTATCTTAATGCCGGCAGTCGTCTTAATATACATTTAAGATTAAATTCCGATTCCAGTAATGAATTAAACTGTGGGGCGATAGTAGAAAGAGTGGCTTTCGTTGACCATGATAACTATGAATTATTCCTGAAGTTTGATGAAACCAGCCAGCAGCAAATAGAAAATAGCAAATTTTTTAGCAATTAACCTTACCCTTCTTTTAAAAAATATTAGGCATAATCTATCTAAAAGTTATATAATAGATTATGCCTAAAATCCTTAACTCTTTTAAAAAAAACCTTATCATACTAATATTGCTGTCGTTGTTTGTTAGGATTATTACCTTTGGCAGTGTTGAGCTCAATGGTTATGATGAGAGAGCGTACAATATCTTTATGCAAGCATTACATAAAGATGGGATCAGTGGAATCCGGGATCTCGTTAATTCCTATCCTTCAGATGAATTTCTATCTCAAGGCCCGCTGCCTTTCAGGATTTTGTTTTATCTCTTGGGTGCGTTAACTTGTAAGGTTTTTGGCCATTGTTCTTTATCCAATCTTGCAATTATTTCCTTTTTTTCCGGATTTGGAATAATTATTGCTGGATTTATTCTATTTAGGAAATGGTTTAGCCCGGGAGTGGCATTTCTTTCCGCATTACTTTTAATAACCTCTCCGCTTGCAATTGCGCTTTCCCGCCGTGCCCTCCAGGATTCTTTTTTTACTTTTATCGTTATTCTATCCATTTTGTTTTTTCATCGGTGCCTTTTTCGGGGGAAGAAAGCAGATTTTTATCTATTAGGCCTATTTGTCCTCTTAGGTTTGCTGACGAAGGAATCAATGATACTGCTTTATCCTTGTTTCGGATTAATAGCGATATATTATAGGGAAAACCTTTCTTCTAAACTTCTGGCTAAATTATTCATCTTTCTTATAATTTCACCAATTCTTTATTTACTTATTAGCGCTTGCCTCGCAGGGGGTTTTGATGTCTATTTTAAAACTTATTTACAATATTTATTTATGCAGAATAAAATTGCTTATGCAATCAAGTATCAATCCGGAGGTTTGCTTAGGTATATAATTGATTTTATGTTAGTTTCTCCATTTGTATTTTTGTTTTCTATCTTCGGTTTGGTAACTTTTTTGTTAAGCAGGATTGCAAAAAGCAAAGCTGATTCAGCGGTAATTTATCTTGCCGGTGGTTTTTTAGTTTTTAGTTTGTTACCAATAATGAATTTGAGGCTGGTTTTATTTTTGGATTTGTTTTTAAGGGCTTTTGTTATTTTAGGGGTAGTTTTTATTGCTAGAAAAATAAAGATAAGAAGATTTAGTTATACAGTTATCATTTTACTTTTGTTGTTCCTAATCTCTGCTGATATCAGCCAATATTTCCGCCTATTTATAAAATCAAATATCTACGATCCAGTTACCATAGAGCTAATGCGGGGAAACGGGCTTATTATGAAATGAAAAGAATAATTAAAAAATTTCTTAAGGCAAGCAAAGGCGCTTTAAAGAAAATAAATAGTCGGTTGCTTTGGGAATGGCGTTATTCGCTTCTTAGAAAACCAAAGACAAGAAAATGGCTTCCTCTTGATTGTGAGAAAATAATAAATGAACTAAAGGGCAATAGTTTTAATGTATTAGAATATGAGATAGATATAGATGATTTTAATAGATATAAAAACAGGGCTGAGTATCAAAATTATCCCGAATATCATTCTGGCGGAAAGAATATTGAAAAAATCCTTGAGCACTATTTAGCAGCAAAATTATTGGATTTATCTAAAGACGATGTACTTATTGATATCGCGAACAATAATTCTCCCGCACCGGAAATATATCAAAAATTATACGGTTGCAAAGCCTATCGGCAGGACCTGCAATTCCCTCGCGGGATTAAAGGCAACATAATCGGAGGGGATGCCAGTTGTATGCCGGTTAATGACGGATTTTGTACAAAAATGTCTCTGCACTGTTCTTTTGAACATTTTGAGCAAGATACCGATAGCCTGTTTATTAAAGAAGCGTCTAGAGTTTTAGCCAAAGGAGGAAAGGTTTGCATAGTGCCGCTTTACCTTTTTAATAAATACGTGATTGAAACAGACCTTGTTTTTTTGCCAAGAAAAGGATTTGTTTTTGAAAGTGATGCTGAGGTGTGTTGTGTAAAAGATTGGTTCTGCCGGCACGGCCGGTTTTATGATATAAATCATTTAATTGATAGAATAAAAAATAATCTAGGTGATTTTAAGTTAACAATCTATGTAGTCAAGAATGAAAAAGAAGTAAGCCCAACTTGCCACGTAAAGTTTATTGGGATTTTTGAGAAAGGAAATTAAGGATTATGCATATACCAGACGGATATTTGGGCCCTACGACTTGCGGGTTTTTTTACATTGTCATGTTGCCGATATGGGCACTTGCCTCAAAGATCGTTAAGAAAACATTGAAAGCCAGGCAAGTTCCATTACTTGCAATAGGGGCTGCATTTAGTTTTGTTATAATGATGTTTAATGTTCCAATCCCGGGTGGCACAACCGGGCATGCTGTGGGAGGAGTGCTTGTTGCAATATTGTTGGGGCCCTGGGCAGCATGTATTGCTATAACTGTTGCCTTGGTTATTCAGGCATTGTTATTTGGCGATGGGGGAATTACCGCTATTGGGGCCAATTGTTTTAACATGGGCTTTGTTCTGCCATTCTCCGGATACTATATCTATAAAGTAATTAGTTTTAATTCTTCGGTATATTCAGCCAGAAGAGTTATTGCTGCTGGCATCGCCGGTTACATAGCGCTTAATATTGCAGCTGGGTTAACTGGTTTTGAATTTGGTATTCAGCCATTGCTGCACAAAACTTTAAGCGGGAAAGCATTATATTGCCCTTACGGATTAAATGCTGCATTACCTGCCATGTTAGGGGAACATTTGTTGGTTTTTGGATGGGTTGAGGCAATAGTAACGGCTTTAGTGGTAAAATATTTACAGAAACAATCCCCTGAACTACTTGAAGAAAGGGAGGTGGCATAATGAAAATGATTACTAAATTCTGGATTGGTATTGGCGTATTGATTATTTTGTCTCCTCTTGGATTAATCCTTCCTGAATATTTTAAAGCAGGAAGCGCTTGGGGCGAGTGGGGTGCTGATGAAATACAGAAGTTGGTTGGATACGTGCCAAAGGGTTTAGAGAAATTATCAACTTTATGGAGTTCTCCTATTCCAGACTATGCTTTTAAAGGCTGGGAGGAAAAAGGACTGGGGAATTTAAGCTTATCATACATATTTTCTGCTATAATTGGGATATTAGCTGTTGTTTTAGTAGCCTTTCTTTTGGGAAAGTTCTTAAGTAGAAAAGATTAATTAATGAAGAAAAACAATTTTGTTGAGCGTTCTATTCTTGGTACTTTGTCTTTTTTGAAGGAATCTATTTTTGCTGATGAATATGCTTTGAAGAAGGGATTTCTACAGTCTTTAGACCCAAGGATAAAAACAATAATCTTTTTGATCTTCATTCTCCAGATACTTTTTACAGGAAATATATTTGTTCTGTTATACCTGTACGCGTTGTGTTTGTTATTAACATTTATTTCTAAGATTTCTTTAGGATTCTTTTTGAAGAGGACATGGGTATTTATTCCATTATTTTCGTTTTTTATTGCTATCCCAGCCATCTTTAGTATTTTTACTCCGGGAGAAGCGCTGGTTGTTTTTCAAATAGCTAATTTCAAATTTATCATTACCCGTCAAGGATTATCCTCGGCATCTTTGTTTGTAGCGCGGGTTATAACTTCGGTTTCCTTCGGCGTCCTTTTGAGTATTACCACCAAGCATTTTGAATTACTAAAGGTGTTGCGGATTTTTAGAATACCTCAGATTTTTGTAATGACTCTTGGGATGTGTTACCGCTACATTTATCTTTTTATTGAGGTAATCCAGAATACCTATTTAGGGATTAAAAGCAGGTGCGGAAATGTTTTTTCCGTGAAAAAAGGGCAGGGGATAGTGGCATGGAATATTGCAAGCCTATGGCAGCGTTCTTATGTCTTGCATCAAGATGTTTATGATGCTATGCTTTCCCGCGGATATACCGGAGAATCAAAGACGATGGATGAATTTCATGCGACATTTAAGGATTGGTTCTGGCTGGGGTTAACAATTTTAATTTTTGGTTTAAGCTTATGGCAAAATCATTATTTGAACTAAAAGAAATTTATTTTTCCTATCTTGGTAAAATCCCGGCGTTATGCGGGATTAATTTAAAAATAGAAGAGGGTTCTAAGGTCGCGGTTATCGGAGCTAATGGGACTGGCAAGCCCACACTTCTTACTATGCTTGATGCGTTGGCGTTTCCGGATAAAGGAAGCATAAAAGCTTTTGATAAAGAATTAACCGAAGAACTTTTTACCGATAATGAATTTTCGCGTTTTTTTAGAAGCAAGGTAGGATTTGTATTCCAGAATCCGGAAGTGCAATTGTTTTGCCCGACGGTTAAAGAAGATATTGCTTTTGGCCCGCTTCAACTGGGGGTTAGCCCGGAAGAGACAAAAAAGCGCCTTGAGGAAGTAGTATCTGAGCTTAGGATAGCGCATATATTAGGAAGGTCGCCTCATCAGCTTAGCATTGGAGAAAAAAGAAAAGTTGCTATTGCATCGGTATTGGCTGTTAAGCCGGATGTATTGCTTTTGGATGAACCAACAGCTGGCCTTGATCCGCAAACCACCCGCGATATTATTGATATTCTTGTTGATCAAAATAAGGCAGGAAAAACTATTCTGACAGCAACCCACGATATGCATATTATTGAAGAGATTGCTGATGTTGTGCATGTTTTTAGCACTGATAAAAAGATAGTCCGCAGCGCAAACCCTTCAGAGCTATTATCCGACCAGCTATTTCTAGAAACACACAATCTTGTGCATATCCATCGCCATCATCACAAAGAAGTCGTTCATACCCATTCTCACTTGCACAAAGACGAACACCACCATTAATTTATTTTTAAAATATTATAAGTTTATTTTAAATCAGTGCTTCCTGTCGCCGAGCTTTCCCGCCGTGCTCGCCCACTGCGCCCGGCGGGGTCCCCTTCTCGGCGTCACCCGCTGATTTTATAACGAATTTACACACACTTTTGTTTTGCTTGAGGATATTTTTTATGATAAAATAAGCCTATGCGGAAGAAGGGATTTGCCCTGATTGCTGTTATCATTTTGATTCTTTTTGTGGGTATGGCTATTTTAGGCTCAACCCAGTTTATTGGCAATCGTTTTAAAGGATTTGATACTTGGTTGAGGGTATCGCGTGCCCGTTATAATGCGCAGGCAGGGATATATTACGCTGTATATCAATATAGAAATAGCGGGACAACTTTTGCTTCAGGGACGACAGTTAATATAGATGCAAATAATTCCTTCCGTTTTACCAGCGTAGGAGGAGGTAGTAGTGGAGCAGCTTCTTCTCTTGTAATAAATGCCACTGCTTCTTCGACCGGCGGAACCGGGAATAGAGATCTTTTAGGTATTACTCTCCAGAATACTTCTGCAAGCCCAATCACAATTGCCTCAATGAACATAACTTGGAATAATACAAGATCGCTTAACCAAGTTGTAATTAATGGTGTTACGGTTTTTACTGGGACTGTTGTTTCTCCGGGAGGAAATGTAAATATAACCAATACTACAATTCCTGCAAGTACAACCCGTCCACTTACTCGTCTTCGCTTTTCAGGTAATATGACTGGTACAACCATTACTATTCAATGTGTTATGACTGACGCTACTTCTACAAGCGTTTGCACTGTCTTGCCTACACCCGTAACTACCTGTACTACTCCCGGAGGTAATCTTACCATTACTTCAACCGGCAAAACTGCTAACTCCGGATTATATAAAACTATTCAAGCGACTTATATCGCTTCAACCGGAAACATATCCGCTTATCAGGAGATAAATACAAGTGTTCCTTAATTTCATTAAAGCAAAACGTTCATTTACCTTTATTGAAATTATTATGGTGATAGTCATCTTGGGGATTATCTCTGCAGCAGTAGGCACTTTTGTAATTGAGCTGTCAATTGCTTCCGCAAGGTCTAGTGAATATACTACTGCCATGAACTTAGCCCGCATGGAAATGGAGGTGGTGAATAATCTTCCTTATGCTAGTATCACCAGCCTTACTACCAATAATTATAATGGTTATCTTTACACCGTAGTCAGGACGGTTTCTTTTGTTTTTGGCGATGCTCTTTCCGCAGAAAGCCTTAAACAAATTTTAATTCAGGTAAGAAAGTCTGGCTCAACGGATAATCTTGCCACACTCTACACTTATATCGCCAAGAATGTAACAGCAGGGCTATGAAGAAAAACAAAGGTTTTAGTACTATTGAGTTGGTTGTTATAATCTCTATCATCGGAATAATCGCCGCTGTTACCACTTCAATAATTATTTCTTCTCTACAAGGCTTGGTTTATACACCAAATAATCTTAATATGGATATGTTAGTGCAAGATGCGCTAGATAAGATTGTTGATGGAGATAATCTTGCAGGAGGATTGCGTTTTTGTAAGAATATCACTGCCTTTTCACCTAATTCTATAACTTTTACTGACCAAAATTCAAAAACTGTAATTATTACTTTGGATACCGGTACAAATAAACTTACACGCACCATAAATGCTGTTGCAGACAATACTTTTCTTTACTACCAAGGATCTTCTACTATAAAAATCACTACTGGAAGAAATGGCGCTTTGTTTCTTTATTATAATTCTTCTGAGGGAACCCCTGTTTCCGCAAGTGCTATTAGAAGAATCGCTATTAATTTAATCGCCTATACAGGAAGCGGCACATTCGTAAACTGGCAAGGTAAGGCAGAATATACTACTTCCGTCTGGACCCCCCGCTTTATATAAAGAAATCCCTATCTAGGCTTCTGTATTGAATTGCTTCTGAAAGATGGTCTTGTTTTATTTCTTCGCATCCAGCTAAATCCGCGATTGTCCGGCTCACCTTTAAAATCTTGTCATAAGCCCGCGCGCTAAAATTTAATTCAGACATCGCCATTTTAAGAAGCTCATTTTCATCCTTTCCTAACAAACAGAATTTTCTTACCAGTTTATGGCTCATCTGGGCGTTACACATAATACCTTCTCCTTGAAGCCTTTTTTCTTGAATTTCCCGAGCTTTGTTAATTCTTTCCTTAATCTGCATTGAGCTTTCAGCAGGTATGGCGCTAATCAATTCCTGATATTTTGCTGTCGGTACTTCTATATGGATATCAATTCTATCTAGCAGAGGCCCGGATATTTTAGAACGATAACTTGCAATTTGGGTTGTTGAGCATCTGCATGTAGATTTAAGATCGCTAAAATTCCCGCATTTGCAGGGGTTCATCGCTGCCACAAGCATAAAGGAAGCAGGGAAGGTTAAAGACTTTACTGCCCGCGCTATATTAATCGTTCCATCTTCCAGCGGTTGCCTTAAAGTTTCCAAGCAGTCGCGCCGAAATTCCGGAAGTTCATCTAAAAATAAAACACCTTGATGCGCAAGGCTGATTTCTCCCGGAGCAGGAATCGATCCGCCTCCGGAAAGGGCAACACCGGAAATGCTATGATGCGGCGAACGAAATGGCCTAATTGCCATTAATCCCAAAGCGCAAGGGAGAATTCCTTTAACAGAATGAATCTTTGTTACTTCAAGCGATTCTTTTAAGCTAAGATCCGGCATAATCGTAGGAATTCTTTTGGCTAGCATAGTTTTGCCGCTTCCCGGAGGGCCGATTAAAATGATATTGTGCCTGCCTGCAACTGCAACCTCAATTGCCCTTTTTGCCAAATATTGCCCTTTTACCTCTGAGAAATCAACTTGATAACATTTATTCTGATTTAAAAAGTCTTCCGGGTTAATTTTGTACGGCATAATTCCTTCCGGATCGCTTATAAGTTGAACAGCTTCCTTCAATGTCTTTATTGGATAAGCGTTAATTTCAGATACTACACTTGCTTCTTGAGCATTATATATTGGCAGGATTAAGTTATTTATTTTACTTCTTGCTGCCGCCATGCTTATAGGTAATAGTCCTTGAACCGGCCTTACATGGCCATCTAATGACAACTCACCGATAATATGGTATTTCCCAAGGCCTTCTTTGTTCAATTGATTGGTTGCCGCGAGAATCCCAATAGCTATTGCAAGATCAAATCTTGGCCCCTCTTTCTTTATATCAGAAGGAGCAAGGCTAATGGTAATCCTTTCGCTAGGCCAATCAAAGCCGGAATTCTTTATCGCCGCTTTTACTCGTTCCTTGCTCTCTTTAACCGCTACATCAGCAAGTCCAACGAAATTTACAGCCGGTAATCCTTGCCAGACATCCACTTCAATCTCAATTGGGTATGCGTCAATTCCCAATATTCCGAATGTGTTGATTTTAGATAACATTTTTCCTCCTTTTGCCCACAAGGGCACACCCGCGCAATACTTCCCGCGAGGGAACACTGGCGCAATTCCAATAAGCGCCAGGTGCTTATAAGCGCGGGGTATTGTACAGTAATCGTATACCGGCTGCCTGATAGACATGGGCTTACTACAATAGACGTAAAGATAGGCCAAATCTAACGCAAAATTTGCAAGAAAAACACTTGCTTTTTAATTGGCGTATTTATATAATATAACCTTAAGAAAGAGGTATCTAAAATGGAAAAAAATAAGCTAATAATTATAGTTTTGGTTATTGTAGCAGCACTAAGCATTCTTTTATATGTTTCTTCCTCTAGGGAGAGGATTGATCTGGCAAAACAGGTCAATCAGGTAACTGAGCAGTCAAAGGCTTTAGAAATTGAGAAGCAAAACCTCTTGCAGGAATTAGAGAAAGAGAAAGCCTTAGAACAAAAACTTTCTCAGGCAAATATCGGAATGAAGAATTATTTAAGAGCTAGCAATAAGAGAATAAGTAAGTTTTTTGTTGATTATGAAGAGGTAAAGGCAAGGTTTGAGCGTTTAGGCTCGCAGTTTTCTATTTTAAAAGCTGAACACTCAGCTCTTTTAGATAACCGGAACAAGATTGCAAAAGAGAATGAACAATTAAAAGCCAAAGTCGGATCTGTTTTTGCGCTTAAAGAAGCTATTCGGGAACTTAAAGTTCAGATGCATAAGGTTACAGTCCAGATCAAAGAGAAGGTTAATTTGGACAAGGTCATAGAAGGTAACCGCGGTTATTTGATAAAGCAAGGAAAGCCCACGACCCCGAGTAAGGTCAAGATAGAAGTTGTTCCCGCCTCAGAAAAATAATAATGAGAGAAATCTTTACACAATTTATTAATAATAAAATTCTGGCAATCACTATCTCAGGATGGTTAATTGCTCAAACCATAAAAGTTTTAATCGGGATTATCCGTTATAAACGATTTGATTTCCGTTGGTTTGTTGGCACCGGAGGTATGCCTTCAAGCCATGCCACAGGGGCTTCTTGTTTGGCTTTTGCTATTGGTTTTGAATATGGGTTTGATAGCGTATTTTTTGCCCTCGCTGCTTCGTTTGCGCTTGTTGTAATGTTTGATGCTCAAGGTGTGCGCCGTTCATCCGGAAAACAAGCGAGGATATTAAATAAAATTACTGAGGATATTTATTGGCAGGGTAAATTTGATGAGGGTAAATTACGTGAATTGATAGGGCATACCCCTGTTGAGGTTATTGTCGGGTTTTTATTAGGGATTGTCATTGTTTTGGCTCAGCGTGCTTTGTTTGGAGCTTAAGCTCAAGGAGGTTTTTTGTGAAGAATAAATTGATAGTTGCTGGATTGATTATTTTCTTTATTGTGGGAATTTTTGCTTTAGCGAGCGTTATTAAAAAGATAAGGGTTTGCCCCGTGCAAAATTCAGCAAGCGGAGTGTCTTTTTCCGCCTTGATGAGCCAGGCAAAAGAGTTTGAATCAAAAAATAATCTTTTGGAAGCCAAAAACTCATATCAAAAATTAGTAAACGAGTTTCCTTCTTCCGGAGATGTGATGAATTGGCAGAAAAAAGTTGAAGAGTTGAATATCAAATTATTGTTTTCTCCCGCCATAACTCCCAAGAGTATTTCTTATGTAATAAAGCCCGGGGATACGCTTGCTAAGATTGCCCGGGAATTTAATACCACAACTGATTTAATAATTAAAAGTAACAATCTCCCAGGAGACAGGATTTCTCCCGGTAAAAAGATTAAAGTTTGGAATGCGCCTTTTACCATATTCGTTGATAAATCGCAAAATTCTCTTATTTTAAAAACTAAGGATGAAGAAATTATTAAAACTTATACTGTTTCAACCGGGGCAAATAATTCAACACCTGTTGGAACTTTCAAGATTGTTGAAAAAATTGCAAATCCACCCTGGTTTAAACCTGGGGCAACCCAACCTATACCTGCAGGAAACCCCGAAAATATTTTAGGAACACGCTGGTTGGGACTGAGTATCCCAAGCTATGGGATTCATGGCACGGTAGATCCTCAGAGCTTAGGAAGACAAGTAACACAAGGTTGTGTACGTATGGCGAACCCGGAAGTAGAAGAGCTTTATATAATTGTTCCTAAAGGGACAGAAGTAACTATTGTTGATTGAGTGAGGATATAAAAGTGGCCGCTTTAGATTTTGAAAAACCTATTGTTGAGTTAGAGAAGAAAATCCAGGAGTTAAGGAATTTTGTCTCCGATAAGAAGATAGATCTTTCTTCCGAGGTGAAGCGTTTAGAAGATAAGTTAGAGCATTTAAAGAAAGATACCTATAGTAATTTAACTGCCTGGCAAAAAGTGCAATTAGCCCGCCATCCGCAAAGGCCCTACACTTTAGATTACATTAATATGTTTATGACGGATTTTATGGAACTTCATGGCGACAGGTTCTTTGCTGATGATAAAGCTTTGGTTTGCGGCTTGGCAAGAATAGATAATGAGCAGATTGTCGTGATGGGCCATCAGAAAGGAAGAGATACGAAAGAAAATCTTTGGCGAAATTTTGGTTGTGCGCATCCGGAAGGATACCGTAAAGCACTCAGGGTTATGCAATTAGCAGAACAATTTAATCTTCCTGTAGTCATTTTTATTGATACTCCCGGAGCTTATCCCGGCATAGGGGCAGAAGAGCGTGGGCAAGCTCAGGCAATAGCTTTAAATTTAAGAGACATGATGCAGGTAGGTGTTCCGATAATAGCAATTGTTATCGGAGAAGGCGGTTCCGGAGGAGCCTTGGGTATCGGGATTGCTGATAAGGTTTGTGTTTTAGAGAATGCCTATTATTCGGTTATTTCTCCCGAAGGATGCGCTGCGATATTATGGAAAGACGGCGCAAAGGCTCCAGCTGCGGCAGAAGTGCTTAAATTAACAGCCCAAGATTTGTTAAAATTAGGGGTTATTGACGAGGTGGTTCCGGAACCTTTAGGAGGAGCCCATCGCGATATCTCAAAAATGTCTGAGACCTTAAAGAAATCAATCGTTAATAATCTAAAACAACTTAAAGAATTTGAAAGAAATAAGTTATTGAAATCAAGATATGAGAAGTTCAGGGCCATGGGTGTTTTAGGATGATTGAACAAGAAATAACTTTATTAGGTTTATTAAAGGAAAGCCCTAAACACGGGTATGAGATAAAGAAGAAGATCAAAAGCCTTCTTTCTCTTTTTGGCGGGGCGGAGATAAAGTCAATCTATTATCCACTTACGATTCTGGAGAAAAGGGGCCTTGTTGTAAAAAGAGTTAATAAGCAGGGAAAGCGCCCAGCGCGTTTTGTTTATGAATTAACTCCAAAAGGCCACGCTCGTTTTGAGGAACTCTTAAATGAAAGTTTTCTTAATTTTAAACGTCCGCAATTTAGCCTCGACCTAAGTTTATATTTTTTACATTATATCAAACCGGAAATTGCCGGAAAGCGGCTTAAGGTCAGGATGCGTGTTTTAGAGAAATTAAGCATCGATTTAATCCGTACAATCAACCTGCTTAAAAGAAAAAAACAATTTTCTTCCGCTAATATTTTAGAGCATAACTTGCAAATGGTTGACAGTGAGATAAAGTTTCTTTCTAATCTTATAGCAACTCTTTGAAAGATTTGAAAATTACAAAGGAGCCGAAAATGAATTATTTAATATCGGTTTTAATCTTATCTGCTGTTATGCCTTTAATTTTAGGGGTTTTTTTAGTTGCTAAGCCTTCTTTGGCAATTGAGTTGCAAAGGCGTTTCTATGCGCTGATTAATTGGCGAATTGAGCCAATATCCATGAAGAAAGAAATCCGTAACACTCGCTTGATGGGCTTTCTTTTGTTTGTTGTGTTAATTGCTGCAGTATTGTTTCTGGCCTTCTCAAGATAATTATCATCTGGCTTTAGCTTGAGGCTTGAAACTTGTGCCTTGCGCCTATATTTTTTGAGTCTTTTAAAAAATGACGGGAATTCTTTTCTTTTTAATCTTCTTGCTGCAGATAACTGCTAATTTTGTATGGTTAAGCTATAACAAGCTTATTCCAGTATGCGATATTGCTACTGATTTTACAAGCACAATAAAATACCTCGAATTATTACAACATCCCACCATTAATATTTTCAAAGATATATCCCAAGTAGTTGCGAACGATTATTTCAGGCTACCGTTTGCAAAATTAGTTATATTGCCCTTTCTTTATTTTCTACCTAAGAATATGTTTGTAGCTACAGTGGTAATGGATTGCGTCTTTTGGCTTATTCTGCTTTTGTCTGTGTTCTATCTGGGCAAGCTCATAAAAGACGAGAAAACGGGATTATTAGCCTGTTTTATTGTTAGTATGTATCCGGGTTTATTCTCATTATCAAGGGTATATTTAGTAGATTTTCCTTTAGTTGCTATGGTAACTCTTTTTGTGTTTACACTGATCGGATTGCTTAATTCAAGCAAAAGCTACCTATTCGTTCTATTTGCAATAGGTTTTATTGGCGGCAATTTAACTAAATGCAATTTTTCTGTTTTTATTATCGGGGCTTTAATTTATTTTTTGTTTAAAATTAACTTCTCAGGCAGTAGCCCAGCTACTCATAAAATAAACCGGTTGCTATTTTTATCTTCTGTTTTCTTATTGATTTATTATTGTTCAGATCTTTCTGGTCATTTAACAATTTTACAATGGCAGGGATGGCGAGGGATTTTAGAAGGAGAGCCTTCTTTTACCCAGCTAAGTGGATGGGTATATTATATTAAAGCAATAATTTCCGATATTTCAATTTTTTATTCTTTTCTATTCCTTATCGGAGCTTTGTTTATTAACAAGATAAAGAAAGAGTTTAAATGGATCTTGATCTTATGGATTATTTCATCGTATGTTATTATGACAATCTTTAGGAATAAAGATTTAAGGTATATTATGCCGGTTTTACCAGCTTTAGCGTTAATTACTTCTTTTGGACTGCTTTCTATACCAAGATTAGCGATAAAAAGGGTGTTGATTTTTTTAGTGGTTATCTTTGGTTTAACCCAATTATATTTCTCTTCTTTCGGGAAAGTTTCTTTGCATCCGAGCAGGTTAATTGTGGATATTGAATCGTATGAATGGATAAACTGTATGGACAGGCGCCCTCCCGAGACTTGGAAAGTTGATAAAGTTCTTTCTGCGATTGAAGATGATTGGAAGAAATCAGGTGCTAAGGGTTGTCCTTTAGTAATGTCATGTTCTAACCATATTATTTACCAAACACACGCTTTGAAATATTTTACCTATATTTATAATAAGAAAATTAATTTTTTAGATATTCAATGTTTGGATTCCGGTTTTATTAAAAGATTTGGGAATGATTTGATAAAGCAATACGCTGTTTCAAAAGGGATATTTTTTGTGGACGGCAAAGAATCTTGTAAGGTAAGAGACATCTTATTTAAGAAAGAAATGAATATTCCATCATATTATCCCAAGGATATAAGTCAGGTAAGCTATTTAATATGCGATACCTCTAAAGTAGATCCGTTTCATTATATCACCGAAGGCCTTGATTTTATTCATAAGACAATTGAAGAAAATAAGAATAGCCTAGATTGTATTTTTAATGATGACCTGCCTGATGGGGAAAGAGTGTATTGCTATAAATTAATTAATTATTATGCAAAATAAAAGAATGGTTATAACTGGCTTAGGAGTAATTTCTCCGAGCGGTATAGGAAAGTCAGAATTTTTTAGCAATATTCTATCTGGAAAATCCGGGATTAAACCGATTACCTTATTTCAAGTTGCAGGCTTGCGTTCAAGCCTGGCAGGAGAAATTTACGATTTTGATGCAAAGGAAATATTGGGTGATGTTGGTTTGGTGGATTTGGATAGGGCTAATTTATTCTTAAGCTCCGCAGGAAAATTGGCTTTGGATGATGCGAAATTAACAATTAACGGATATAATACAAACAGAATCGGAGTTTCAGTGGGTTCAGCTTTTGGGAATTTACATAGTATCTCAAGATTTGACAGGGAGTCTTTAGTGGAAGGGGCGCAATACGTCAATCCATCAATCTTTCCTAATACAGTAGGAAATTCTGTTGCCAGCCGTTTAAATATTAGATTTGGGATAAAAGGGTTTAGCTCTTCATTGTCAACGGGTATAAGTTCTGCTTTAGATGCTTTAAATTATGGTTGTGATTTTGTAAAGTTAGATAAGGCTGATATTGTTTTGGTTGGCGGAGTGGAAAGCTTATCAGAAGAATTATTCCTGGGATTCAATAAATTAAATTATCTTGCGTCAAATGGCTTAAATTCAAAGGAAATGACTTGTCCTTTTGACAAGAGAAGAAACGGAATTATTTTGTCAGAAGGAGCAGCAGTCTTGGTTTTAGAAAATTTAAGTTCTGCTAAGGAACGCAAGGCTGATATTTATGCAGAAATTATAGAAATCGGCTCTTGTTTTGGCCGGGGAGAAGGAATTGCAGAAGCGATGCAATTAGCATTAACGAATTCCGGGTTTAACCCGAATAAAATAGATTGTATTTTTGCCAATGCTAATTCAACTAAAAACGCTGATATAGCGGAAACACTGGCGATAAAAAAAGTTTTCGGGGAAGCAGCTTATAAAATTCCAATTACTGCAATAAAATCCATGCTTGGAGAATCTCTGGGCGCCTCAGGTGCTTTTTCTTTGTCAGCAGCTATCGGTGCATTACGAAACGATTTAATCCCTCCTACTATTAATTATCAGGAGAAAGATGAAACCTGTGACCTTGATTATTGTTTAAATGAAGCCAGAAATAAAAAGCTTTCCAATATAATGGTTAATTCTTTTGACCCAAGAGGAACAAGCACATCGGTAATTATTAGAAAATTCGTAAATTAGAGGGTGTCGTTATGAGTGAAGATAGAAGGGTTGTAGTAACCGGGTTAGGTGTAGTTTCGTCCATTGGAACTGGTAAAGAGGAATTTTGGAATAATCTTTTACAAGGGGAATCCGGCATAGCCAAGGTTGAATCATTTGATACTACAGATCATTTTACTCATCTTGGCGGAGAGGTTAAAGGTTTTGCACCCGAAGAATTCATAGATAGAAGAAAAGTAAAACTGATGGGAAGGGCAACTCAATTCGCTTGCGCCGCAGCAAAATTAGCTTTTGAAGACGCTCGTCTTAAGTTAGATAAGCCTAGTAAAAATAGAATAGCTGTGTGTTTAGGGACAACGGGTGGCGAAGCTAAAGAAATTGAATCAATCAATGCTGTTTGGGTTAAGGATGGTTTGAACAAAGTTGATAAGCGTTCAATATCAAAATATCCAATGAATAATATTTCTTCTAATGTGGCAAGAGAATTAAAGGCAAAAGGGCCCAATCGCTTGTTTACCACTGCTTGTGCAGCGGGAAATTATGCTATTGGTTATGGTTTCGATCTTTTGAAGCTTGGTAAGGCAGATTTGGCAGTTGTCGGAGGCTCAGAAGCTTTTTCGTATATTTCATTTACTGGCTTTAACCAGCTTAGGATTACAGCTTCGGAAATGTGCCAGCCTTTTGACAAAAATAGAAAGGGTTTGCTGGTTGGAGAAGGTTCAGCTATATTGATACTGGAAACTTTAGATCAAGCTATTAAAAGAGGCGCGTATATTTATGCTGAAATTTTAGGTTATGGTTTAAGTTGTGATGCTTCTAATATGGTTAATCCGGATACAGCTGGTATGGTTCAAGGTATGAGGAGAGCTTTGGGGGCAGCGAAGATTTCAGCAGATGAGGTTGACTATGTCAGCGCACATGGCACCGGGACACGGAATAACGATAAAGCAGAATGCGCAGCTATAAAGTCAGTTTTTGATGATAGGAAATTAGCTGTTAGTTCTATAAAATCAATGTTGGGGCATACTATGGGGGCTTCTTCAGCAATTGAAGCAATAACTTGTTGCCTTGTAGTTGGTAAAGATATTATTCCTCCCACAATAAATTACAGGGCCAAAGACTCAGAATGTGATATTGATTGTGTGCCTAACAGAGCAAGAAAACAAAGAGTAAATATTGCAATAAATAATGCTTTTGCTTTTGGAGGGAATAATTCTTGTTTAGTCATTAAGAAATTTGTTAGTTGAGTTATAACGATAAAATTATTTTTTTCTTATGAGGCAACAAAGCCTTTTTAATTAATATGAGAATATTGTTAATTAATTTCAGGGATAGCAAGGATTGCTCTTCTGGTTTCAAGGTTTTGTTTCCCAATGGTTTGCTATATGTTGCCGCAGCTTTAGAAAAAACAGGCCATAATGTTTCAATTATTGATTTTCTGTATGAAGAAGAATTTTCATCATTAGATGAAGAGCTTTTAAGGGCAGATGCAGTTGGCGTCTCATTCTCAGGAAATATCAATCATAAATTTAATTCGGTTCTTAAGCACATAAAAACATTAAATCCTAACCTCCCTTGCATTACAGGAGGGGTTGCTGCTACGGAATTACCGGGTTTTTTTCTAAATATGGGTTTTGATTTTGTTGTGTTAGGGGAAGCAGAAGAAACAGCAGTTAAGTTATTAGCTAAATTGAAAGAAGGCAATTTTGACGAAGTTGAAAACATAGCTTTTACTAAAGAAGGGAAGATTACAATAAATAAAATAAAGCCGCCAGTAGAAGATTTAGATTCCCTGCCTTTTCCTGCGCGGCATCTTATCAATATGGCTTCTTATGATGAGTTAATAATAACGGTTAGTAGGGGCCAATGCCCTAAGGAATGCACTTTTTGTTTTCGCCGCCAGAATTATTATTCAGGTAATAGGCTTAGAGTGAGGTCATTTGTTAATATTTCCGATGAAATGTCAGAAATATATAAGTATTATCCAGATAAATATATTTGGATTACAGATGATAATTTTACAATGCTTAGTAACGAATGGTTTAAATCATTTGTTGCTGAGCTGAAAAAGAAGCATTTTTCCGGAAAATGGATTTGTTTTTCCAGAGTGGATTCTATTGATTATGAAAAACTCTCTATGATGAAAGATGCGGGTTGTGTTTCTTTGCTTTTTGGGGTTGAGAGCGGATCACAAAGAATATTAGACTTCTATAAAAAAGGAATAACAATAAAACAAATTAAGAATGCATTTAGAATGTGTAAAGACCTTGGTCTAAAAACTCATGCTTTTTTTATCGTTGGTTCACCCGGGGAGACGAAAAAAGATTTAAAGTTAAGCCTTAAACTGTTTTGGCAGATCAAACCAGATTCATATGAGGTATCTACATTGCTTCCTATGCCCGGTACGCCATTATATGATTACTGTTTTGAGAATAAGCTGTTAAAAGAAGAAATTGCTGATAGAGAAAGAGCCTATATATTTTATCTAGAAAATATCAAGCCCGGGTATTTTAAGCTGCTCGTAAAGCTTGCTCATCTGACAGAAGAAGATTTATATAATTTTAAGAATGAAATGAGTCGTATTTTCATGCAATTATCCAAAAAAACAGAAGGGAATGTCACAATAAGCAACCTTGTTTAGTTATTAAAAAATGTCAGTTCAGTTTATAATTGGGAGATAACTATGGGCAGAGATAAGCCGGATAATTTGGAAAATGAAATTAAAAAGATTATTGCAGATACCACGGGGATAAGCCGCTCGAATTTAGATGCAGATGCAGATTTATGGAAAGACTTCAGGATAGATTCTTTAAAAGCGCTTGAGGTTATTATAGTTTTAGAAAAACGCTATAAAATTAAAATTAGGGATGAAAACTTGCCAAAATTATCCAGCGTTAATAAGGCGGTTGAAATCGTAAGGCTCGCTTTGAAAAAGCAGTCAATAATTAGCAAGCTTTGGAGATTTTTGTTTTCTAAGGGTGAATAGGCTTTAAAATGAATGAAAAATACGACTATGATGCAGTAATTATTGGAGCCGGTATAAGCGGGCTTGTTTGCGGTTGTTATTTAGCAAAAGCCGGCTTAAAAACTTTAATAGTTGAGAAGAATTATAAGCCGGGAGGGTATTGTTGCTCTTATGTAAGGGATGGGTACTATTTTAAACCAGGAGTGCATGCTTTAGGTGCTTTGCGTCCGGGGGGGAGCCTTAATAAAATTCTTTCCGATTTAGGCGTACTAAGCGATCTTGTTTTGACAAGGCATGACCCATCTTATATTATTAAAACTCCAGAATTTGATTTTAATATTTATAACTCTATTGATTCTACCATTGATGAATTCTGCAGGTGTTTTCCAAGGGAAAAAGATAATATCCGGGCTTTTTTAAAATATATTGTTTCTGCTGAATTAAACTCGTTGCTAAAATTCAGAAGCTTGAATTTTGAGCAATTATTAAATAAATATTTTTTTGATAAAAGGCTTAAAACGGTTATTTCACTTTTTATCCTAGGTTTTTCGGGGTTACCTCCTTGGCAGGTTCCTTCAATAGTCGGCTGCTTTATTTTAAGAGATTTTGTTTTTGATGGAGGATATTGCCCCTCAAAAGGGATGCAGGATTTTCCTGATACATTATTAAGAAGGTTTAAAGAACTTAAAGGCGAAACAATTTTTTGCAAAAGAGCTACAAAAATAATTTGTGATGGCAAAAGGGCAGTTGGCATTACGTTGCAAGATGGCAGGGATATATTTTCAAAATATGTAATTTCTGCTTGTGATGCAAGGCAAACATTTATTGAATTCATACAAAATAAGCTTGATAAAGGTTTTGAAAATAAATTCAGAAAATATATTCCTTCTACATCGTTGTTTATAGTGCTCTTGGGATTGGATAAGCCTATTGGTTTATCGAGTTCAAATTACGGGTCAGAAATAATCTTGATTAATACCCTAGATATAAAGAAAATTTATTCAGCAATGCTTAGGTTCCAGAATAATTGTCTTCTCTCCTCTTTTCTTTCTTTACCCGGAGATTCGGTTCCCGATAAGATTTCAGTCCGTTTGGGCGTTAATACGATATACAGAGACCATGATTATTGGAAAAACGGAGGTGCTGAAAAACTGTCTTTTAGGATGATAAACATGGCAGAGAAAATTTTTCCGGGGTTGGGGAAAAGCATAAATTATAAATTCATCGCAACCCCAGTTACTTTTGAGGCTTGGACTGGTAATTATCAAGGTGCTGCTTATGGATGGGCTAGTATTTTTGACCAAATAGGCAATCCGGATATTTCACAAAGGGCACCAGTAGAAAACCTTTATTTAACCGGGCATTGGGTTAATAAAAGCAGCGGCATTAGTGCGGTTTCCGTTTGTGGATTTGATACCGCTAAAATGATTATTAAAAACATGGAGAGCCAAAAGTAATGGATAAAATAGATACCACTCTTTTTCGTAAGTACAATAATGGCGATGAGAAGCAGATTGTAGATTTATATAATCGTTGTTTTGTTTTAACAAGGCCAAGAATGCTTGATGATTGGTATTGGGAATTTAAGAATGGCTTAGATGGTAACGCGGTTATTTATGTAGCAGAGCTTGAAGGTTCAATAGTCGGGCATTTTTCCGGCGTACCATTTAAATTTAAGCTAGGCAATAATACTTTAACCGCTTACTATGCTTTGGATTTAATGGTTTCTCCCGAATGCCGCAGAAAAGGAATAGCTACCAGCATTTTAAAAACTTCGATTGGATCGGGAGTGTTAGAAAACAGCTTATCGTATGGAATGGCTAATGATATACATTTAAGCCTTGGAACACGCAAGTTTAATTATTTGACTTTGGGTTTCATTCCTAGGTTTATCAAAGATAATTCCGGATGGTTTTCCTTCAGCCGCATCAAAAATGTATTTAATATATACAGCAAAAAAAGGATTAAGATTACATCGATTGATTCATTTGATGAAGAAGCAAATGAGTTTTGGGCTAAAGTTTCTAAGAATTATTCGGCAGCAACTGTTAGGGATGCGGATTATTTAAATTGGAGATATGTCTCTAAGCCGTATAATAACTATAAGAAGTTTTTGATAAGAGAGAATGGAGAAATAGTTGGATACTTTGTTTTGGAATGCAAAACCGTTGTTGGATTAATTGTTGAAATACTGATAGATTGCCGTAAAGATGTTGTTAATGCGGCCTTAGATTTTATCGGGAATTTTTTTAAAGAAAAAGGCATTCAGCAGGTTGTTTACTATGGGCTTGATGAGCAGTTATGCCCGTGGCTTAAGAGTAACCGGTTCGTTGTTTCTGGAAACTCGGAGCTCCAGTTTGTTATCAAGAATACAAATTACTTTGAAGGTTTTAATATTGCATTAGACAAAAAGAACTGGCTGCTTTCCTATGGAGATATGGAATCTCTTTAAGAAAACAGGGCTAATGCAATTAATTCTTGACAAAATAACCAAGTTTGTATATATTAAATCCATGAATAAAGAAAATAAAGTAGCACAAAAGTCGGATAAGCAGCAAAAGGATAAGCCGGTTTATAAGAAGCCTTCTTTTGTAAAGCACGGAAATTTACGCTTTATAAATATTAACGTAGGTTTATCTTAATATTCTTTTCTCTGTTTCTTAAATATCGCCTATCTTAACTATAAAAAGGCAAGATAGGTGTTTTTTTGTCTCTAAACTCTATTCTTTTCTATCCCGCTGATCATTAAAGAACTCACCTTTTTAATCAATATGGCCTAAAAAGATATTGCTCGTGTTTTTGCCTTGTGGTAAGATAATCTAATAGATTTCTATGCCTATAAAGCCCAAACCCGATGATATATTAAGGCCTTCCAAAGACTTTCTTGGATTAGAGGTGGATGGAGTTTTTGTAATTGCCAGCCTTATCCATGGTAAAGAATATAAGCAAGATGAAGTATTTGAGTTAGACGATATAAGCAAGCGGATATGGCAATTGCTTGATGGGCGTAGGAGCTTAAAAGAGATAGCAGGTATGTTATCCTCAGATTTTGGAATATCTCATAATGAATTGCAGGAAGATATTTTAGAACTTACGGAAAAGTTTCTTGAAAAAGACTTGCTGATAAAAGCGATTGAATAAATATGCCTGTTCAATACAAAATTAAGACAGAAGATGTTAGTTATAAATTAGTTGAGAATGAGGTAATTGTCCTTAATCTAAAGACCGGTGAATATTACACTTTAGATGAAACTGGTTCATTTGTATGGCTATTATTGGAGCAAAAGACATCAATTGATGAAATAGCCGGTAAATTATCAAAAAAATATGGTATTGATAAAAAGGTTGCCTTTTCTGATACTAAGCTTCTGTTAAAGAATTTCATGAAAGAAAACCTCATATTTATTATATAAGTTTGTTTTGAAATCTCCGGCATCCAACATTTCATTGTAAATGATAAATTTATCCCTTCCTCCAGTTAGAGAAATCTTGAAACGGTTGATTAAAGAAAAAAGCGTTAAAAAGGCAGTTGGTTATGCTAATTTTATGCTTTCAAAGAAGCTGCCGTATTTCTTTTCGCCTCTTAGCATGAGAATTTCCATCACAAATAGGTGTAACCTTAATTGTTTGTTTTGTTCAAACCAATATACTAAAGACAAAAAAAAGGATATGAGTTTTGAGGAGTTTAAATATATTTTAGGCCAATTCCCATTCTTAGAAGAAGTAAATTTAACTAGTTTCGGGGAGAGTTTTTTAAATAAAGATTTTTTTCTGATGTTGGAATACCTTAAGAAAAGGCGGATAAGCGCATGGTGTATTGATAATTTTGACCTGTTGAATGAAAAAACAGCCCGAGATTTGGTTAATGTCGGGACTATTAAGAAAATCTATGCTTCCATTGACGGGGGTGACAAAGCTACTTTTGAAATGTTAAGAGGAGGCGCAAAATTTGAAGATGTTGTTGGCAATATAAAATTGCTGGAGCGCCAGAAATTAATTCTTAATAAGAAGTTTCCCGAGATAAAACTAATTTGCACTGTTTCCATGAAAAATATCCAAAATATGGGAAAAATAGTGGAATTAGCAAAGGAGCTTAACCTTAAAGAAGTTCTTTTCAGCCCTCTGCTCATAATGGATAATTATTCTCCGGGCTATGAAGAATTAATTAAGACTATGATGCCATCTATGGGCTTGTATCAAGAAGAGGGTAAGAAAGCGGTTCAGAAGGGTAGAGAGTTAGGGGTAAATGTTTGCATTACAGAGATAAAACGTTTTGCTACTGATTGCTATAAATGGCTTTGGAATGAAGTTGATATAGGTTATGATGGAGCTGTCTGGCCATGCTGCCGTATGGATTATGGAGGAGATGAAAAAAAGAATGTTCCTTATGGGAATATTTTTAAAGAGAGTTTTAGAAGAATTTGGCTTTCCGATAGATATAGATTAACCAGAGAGAAATTATCTAAAGGAGAGCTTGTGGAGGCATGCCGGTATAAAGGATTCTGTGAAGAAGGGGTTTGAGCTATGGTAAATGTTTTACTCCAACATCCAAGAGAAATCCTCAGACGGCTAATTAAAGAAAAGAATCTTAGGAAAACAATCGGGTTTATTAATTTCTTGCTTTCAAAAAGAATCCCCTTCCTATTTTCCCCGCTTTGCCTGCAAATCTCGTTAACCAACAGATGTAATTTGAAATGCTTAAGTTGTTCCAATAAGCATTTCAAAGGTGAAAGGTCTGATTTAAGCTACGATGATTTCAAATATATTATTGGCCAATTCCCTTTTCTTGAGCATGTTGATACCACAAGCTTCGGAGAGTGTTTTTTAAATAAAGACTTTTTTAAAATGTTGGAATATTTGAAGAAGAAAATGATTACGGTATCATTTGCCAATAATTTTACTCTTTTAGATAAAGAGATTGCTCAAAGGATTTTATCAGCTGGCAATATCACAACAATCGTTGCTTCAATTGATGCCCCAGATAAAGAAACTTTTGAGGCGTTAAGAGTTGGCGCAAAATTTGAGGAGGCCATAGAGAATATTAAGTATATTGTAGGTTTAAGGAATAAGCATAACAACAAGCTTCTGCATTTTAAAGTCAATTGTACTGTTTCAAGCAAGAATGTTTTAAGCATGGTTAAGATGGTTGAATTAACAAAGGATTTAGGTTTTGAAGGGATATTTTTCATGCCAGCGATTAGAATGGATGTTTTTCCCGGTACTTATCTAGATCTGTTAGATAGCATTAAGCCAGAAGCATCTGTTTTTGCTGAAGAAGGCGCAAAAGCGCTTAAAAGAGGGAGAGAGTTAAATTGTGATGTCATTGTCGGGAATGTAAGGCATCCGGCTTCTCTTTGTTATTCGCAAAGTTTGCTGTGGGATAAAATAATGATAGAGCTCGATGGTTCTGTTTGGCCCTGTTGTTTTATGAATTTAAATTATGTGCCTTCCGAAGGAAAGATTTCTGCTTTTGGGAATATCTTTAATGAAAGCTTTCGCTCTATTTGGCTTTCAAAGAGGTATAAAGATTTAAGGTTAAAGATGGCCCGAGGGGAATTAACAAAGGATTGTTATTTTAAAGGATTTTGCATAGCAGATGGAGAAAAAGCTTTAGCATGAAAGATACAAATAGGCTTTTAATTATTACCGCTGATGATTTTGGGATGTGTCCTTCAGTAAATAAGGCTATTAAAGAGGTTGTGGATTTTGGGTTAGTAAAGAATTGCGATTTGATTCCAGTTGCCCCTGCATTTAAAGACGCAGTCAATATTTGTAAAAACTATCCTCTCCTTGACATAGGCGTGCATATCACACTAACAAGCGAATTCCCCGCTCTTTCTTATCGCCCAATCTCAAATAGTAATAAAGTAAGTTCTTTAATTGATCCTAAAAGCGGCGCCTTTTTAAAAAATGTTAAATTATTTCAATCAAGAGCTAAACCCATTGAGGTATATAGGGAAGTAGTTGCCCAGATAGAATATATACTCTCTACCGGCATCAAGCCAACGCATTTAAGTTCGCATATCTTTGTGCTTAATTGTTTCGGGGCGGAATTATCTGCAATGATAAGGTTTAATAATATGATTATGGAGATTTCAAAAGAATATAAGTTGCCATTTAGGATGCCTTTAAGAATAGCGCATGCCGGAGTTTACAATGGGCTGGCTGAAATGTATAGAAAACAAGGATATTTAGTATTGGATGATTTAATTTCCGGATACAAGATTGATAAAAAAAGAAAGGAATCGTTTTACATGCGCGCCTTATCTGGGCTAAATGAAGGGATTACTGAACTCTTGGTGCATTGTGGTAATCCCGGCGCAGAATTAAAAAAGATTAATCCGCGCAGGTGGGCCTGTTATAATGAAGAAAAACGTATCTTCACAAGCCAATCTATGAAAGAGCATATAGAGAAAAACAGGATCAAGCTTATTAATTGGAGCGATTTAAAAATCCGCTAATTCTTTAAGGAATAACTAATGCCTTTAGAAATATTAACTATTGAGTATCTGGATAAATGTAATCTTAGCTGTGCGCATTGCGCAGTAAACGCATCTCCTAGTGGAGATAATAAACTAAGCCTTGAGGATGCTTTCTCTTGCATCCTGGCTGCCAGAGATCATGGAGTAAAGTGTATTTCTCTGGCAGGAGGAGAGCCATTTTTGGTTTTTGAAGAGTTATGTAATATTGCGCAATATTCCAATTCGTTAGGTTTAAAGTTCAATACTTTTACAAATGCTTTCTGGGCTAAAGATTTGGCTGAAACGAAGAAATTCTTAGAGCCATTGTATAGCAAAGGATTAAGTTCTTTGCATTTGAGCCTTGATTGTTTCCATTTAGAAGAGGGTATAGGCATCCAGAATTTAATTAATATTGCAAAAGTTGCAAAGAAGCTGGGGCTTAAACTAACGATAAATGTATTGCAGGTGGAACAAGGCAAAATCAGCTATTCTTATGTAAAGAAATTATTTAAAGGTTATGACATTATATTTGAATACGAATCAGTAATGCCGATGGGAAGGGCAGCGAAATTAAGAAATAGGTTAATTAAAGATAATCTTAAAAATTACTCCAGCGGGTGCCGTAGTTTTGGAAGCCCGATCATTTCTCCAAAAGGAGATGTGTTTGCTTGTGATGGAGCGTACCTTTTGGCTGGTCAAGGAAACCCTCTTAAAATTGGCAACATACACGAAACTCCGGTAAAACAGATTTTTTCTAAGTTTTGCGGCTTAACATTGGTAAATTTCATTGCTACTTTTGGCCCGAGTTCAATTTGTGAATTTGTAAACCCCCAGAATATCCCTGTTTATGGGGATAGCAAGCATACCTGTGATTTTTGTAATAGAATCTTGAATATTAAAGAAAATTCAGACGCAATTATTGAAAAGTTCAAGCTTCCCGATTCTGCTCTAAAAATTAAGCTGGAGTTAACCGAGATATGCTCAAAGAATGTTTATAGCCTGAGGACGCAAGAGTCTCCTTGGGATTGGAAGATTAAGAAGTTTTGCAGGGCGAAATTGCCTACTTTTTTGTCGATATGGAGATTTGCAAGAACAACTGCGGGAAAATTATCTCCCAGGACGATTAAGGATTAATAATGACGGATAGAAAATTTCCTTTAGTTTCTTTTTGCATGATTGTTAAAAATGAAGAAAAACTGCTTCCTCAATGTTTGGATTCGATAGAAGATTTGGCAGATGAGATTATCATAGTTGATAATGGTTCAAGTGACTCAACTTGCGAAATAGCAGAGCGTTTTGGCGCACGGATTATTCATAGCAATATTAAAGAAGACCTGGCAAGCCTTAGGAATATATATTTGAAGTTAGCTAAAGGGGAATGGATTTTAAGTTTGGACGCTGATGAGAGGATAAGCAGTAAAGATATCCCGAAGTTACAGAAAATGTTAAAGGATAAAAAAGTTAATGCCTATGGATTTATCTCCAGATTATATACAAATTCTTACGACCTGCTCAATGATTGGTTTCTTTGCAGAAAAGAATATCCTAAGGAAGAAAAATTCTCCGGTTGCCGAGGATATATTGATATGTATTGGGGCTACAGGTTGTTCCGTAATCATAAAGGGCTTTATTATGAGGGTTTCGGCCATGAGACGATAGACCGATGTATAGTTAAAAAAGGCGGTAAAGCCGTTGACACCGACATTTTAATCCATCATTTTAAAGAGCTTAAGCCCAAAAGGACAATTGAGAAAATAGCAAAGGCGTATTTTGAATTAGAGAAAAGAAAGAATGCAGAGGTTTTTAAAGACCATTATCGCTATTATTATAGGCTTGGAAGAGAGGCTCTCCTTGGAGCCAAAGATTTAGAAGCCTCTTTTAAGTATTTAAAAAAGTCTATCCAGCTTAAGCCATCATTTCCTTTTAGCTATTTTCTTCTAGGCCTTGCCTATAAAGAAAACAGGGATTACCGACAAGCAATTTTATCGCTTAAAGAGTCAATTAAATTAAAGAAAGATTATTTAGGCGGGCATTATCTTCTGGGTATTGTTTATGATGAAATGGATAAATATGAATTAGCTGAAAAAAAATTCAGGGAAGCTTTAGTAATAAACCGGGATCATCCTATTGTTTTAAATAGCTTGGGGGTTGTTTTGGTTAAACAGAATAAGATTAAAGAAGGGGTTAGGTTCTTCAAAAAAGCCCTGGTTATCGACCCGAGGCTAAAGACAGCAAAATCAAATTTAAGAAATTGTTTGCACTATGATTAAGAGAATGAAAAAAACCTCAATGTTTGAAATAATCATTGTTACTTATAACGCCTTGTCCAAGCTGAAACGTTGCTTGGAATCTGTGCAGAAATATACCAAGGATTTTGATTATCTTCTTACTATTGTAGATAACCACAGTACGGACGGCACTAAAGAGTATTTAGAAAGACTCAAAAAGATAAAGAAGGTGCAGATTATTAGAAAAGAACAGAATATAGGTTTTTGTAAGGCGGCAAATAGCGTTTTAAAGAAAAGTAGGGCAAAGTTTATAGTCTTACTTGATGATGATGTGGAGGTTACTAGGGAATGGCTTAAGAAGATGTATGAGCAGATTAAAAGCAATCAACGAGTGGGAATAGTTGGCTGTAAAGTTGTCCTCCCCGATAATCGGATAAATTCTGCTGAATTTAGAATTAATACGGTTGAGTTGGTAGGCGTAGGTGAAATAGATAGAGGGCAGCGTAATTACATAAGAGAGTGTGATTCCTTAATTGGCCCGTGCTGGTTGCTGCGCAGGGATGTTGTTAAAAAAGTAGGTTATTTTGACGAAAGATTTTTCCCTTGTGAATTTGAAGATGTAGATTATTGCTTAAGGGTAAGGCTTGCTGGGTATAAAATAGTTTACTGTGGAGAAGTTAAGATTGTTCATCACCATCTTCTAAGAAGGATAAAAACCAAATATATGTTTAACAATAAGAAAATGTTTTTTAAGAAGTGGAAAAATTTGTTATCAAATTTTCCGCTTAAAGACAGTCATCAGGTTGATAAACATATATCTAATGCTTTGTGTTTAATGAAGCATAATGAATTCCGAAGGTCGTTGGTTGAGTTAAAGAAAGCAGAGAAGATCGATAAAAGGTTCCAGGAGCCTTTATATAAAGGAATAGTTTTTGAGGGGCTTAAATTAGATACACATGCTATCCGGGAATTTAGAAAAGCAGTAAAACTAAATCCGGGTAATTTCTTAGCTTTATTGCGATTAGCTTTTTTGTATCGGAAAAAACGCTGTTTTAAAGATGCGAAGGTGTTTTCTAAGCAAAGCCTTGATTTAATTCCTAATGATCAAAGCAGCTTGGCGCATTTTATTAATGAAAGCAGGTTAGTTTCCCGAGTATGTAATACTCATTTATGCTAAAGAGAATCTTTAACCATATTTTACGAATCAATGGGCGAAAAATTAAATAAAATTCTTTTAGTCAGTTATTCTTATAAGCCGAGAATCGGGGGTTTGGAGTTATTTGTGGAGAATTTAGCCCAAAATCAACTCTTAAAAGGTATTGATGTAAAGATAATCACCTCAAGGTTTAAAAAAGATGAAAAAAAATCCGAGAGGATTTCAGGGTTAGTAGTGGAAAGGCTTATGCCGAATTTATTTTGGGGGGAGAATGGGCATTGGTTGAACAATATTCTTATCTTCCCATTACTGGCTGTTCATTTTAAGTCTGCTCTTAATATTTATAAATCAATTGCTAGATTTAAACCTCAAGTGATAACAATTTGCTATCCTACTCCACCTGCTATTTATTTTATTCTTTTCGGAAGATTGTTAAGAATTCCTATAGTTGTGGCTTTGCACGGAGAAATTGTTTTAAATGTCCCAACTGTGTGCATGGTTGAGAAGATTTTGTTCAAATTTATTTTAAGCAATGCCAACTATGTCACAGCTTGTTCAAAAAGCATCCTTGAAGAAGCCGCTAAGTTTGCCCCCAGATTAAAGAAGAGTTCTTCTTATATTTATAATGGTGTATCTTTAGGCGGTTCTTCCGGGCCCCCATTAACAAAAGAACGTATTCATAAGAATAATTATATCCTCAGTATTGCCAATCTATGGCCTTACAAAGGTATTGATATATTATTGATGGCAATGAAGAGAGTTTATGAAAAAGGGTACCAGAGCGATTTGATTGTTATAGGAGAGGGAGATCAGAGAGATAAGCTGGAAAAGATGATTAGTTTTTTACGGCTTGAAGGAAAGGTTTTCTTAAAGGGCAAGGTAGATAATGAAAATGAAAAAAATAATTTTCTGAATAATTGTGAGTTTTTTGTCTTGCCATCGCGAGTTGAGCCTTTTGGGATTGTTAACCTTGAAGCTATGGCAGCAGGAAAGGCCATAGTAGGCACAAGGTCAGGAGGGATCCCGGAGATTGTAAAGGATGGTATAAACGGGATATTGGTTGACCCGTTTAATGATATAGCGCTTTCCGAAGGGATTATGCGGCTTTTAGATGATTGCGATTTAAGTTTAAAAATGGGATTGCGCGGGAAAGAAATTGCCCAAGATAAAGCTTTTTCCTGGGGTAGTGTTACTGAGCAATATATAGAAGTACAGAAGAAGGTATTGATAAGAGAATAGCCTTAAGGCGCGAGGTTTTTTATTATTGCAGCTGCTTCATCAATTTTATCAAGGCTGTATGATAAGTAATATGATTTGGTGTCCTCGGCAAGTTTTGCTAATACCTGGATTTGTTTTTGCCGGATAGCAATGTTTTTTTCAAAAGACAAAGAGCAATCTTTATCCATACAAAGCAAAGAAAAAGCAGTTTCGCTATTCATAGGTTTAAGGGTTACTTTTCCCGCCTTATCTTTCGAAACCGGGAATATGATGATTTTAGGTTTACAGCTTTGCACGTAGCAACTGGGGAAATATTTTATTATATCAAATGATATTTTTTCTTGCTTACCGATATTGCTTTTCTTTAATGATTTTAGAAAAGGGAATAATTTAATGGAATTTTCTTCCAATCCAATCTTTAAAGGAAAGGCAAAAAGCTCCCCTTTGTCATAAATAACAAATTCATCGGAAAGAAAACCAAGCCCATTTTCTGCTAATTTTACAGCCATAGTGCTTTTCCCGGATTTAAAATGCCCGCATATAAGAATTCCGGAATTATTTTTGACTAAAGCAGCAGCGTGAATCAGGAAAACGTTCTTGTATTTCAAGATATGGCGTAAGGGATGCAGTATTAAAAGATCAAAGATAGCTTCGTTTGACAGAGTGGAAGGAATAAGGAATTTCCCTTTTATAAGGTTTGAGTTTGGATAAGCCCGGACATCAATATTCTTCAACCAGCAATCTAGTATTAAATCTTTCTCTTTTGTGTTGAATCCGTCTGATCTGTTGAAAGGCAAGGCATTTGTTTCTTCTAATTCAAAATTAATAGTAGTGAGATTTTTAGTTTTGTATAATTTATTTGTTAAATTCAATTGCTCTGTAGCCAACTTTGCTATAAAATGGCTATTAGTGTTAATGCAGATATTAAATTTGTGTAAGGCAAAGTTCTTAATGTATTTCATCAATGATGTTTTCTTTTTTTAGGTTTTTAATCAATTCTCTAAATTCAATGCTTATTTTATCTTTATGTTTTGGGTATCTGTTGTAAAGTGTATTAAGTATTTTATTCTGGCTAAAATTCAACGTGAGCATTTTCCAGATTTTTAGGCTTATTCCATTTAATTCAAAAATACTAATCTCCGGGGTAGTTAATTTGAAAAGCAGGTTTTTCTTGTTGATGCATCCCCAGATAACCTTATAGAGGTCTATCCTGTATTTTTTATCCATTTTGTTATTTATTTCTTTAAAAGCCATGATAGAATTATATTATAGAAAACCAATAATTGGAAGTATTAAAGGGTTTTATACATTTGCTAACATAAGGGAATAAATGGAAAGTTTGATTATCAAAATAAAAAAATCTGTTAAAGAAGTCGGTTTAAGCCTTAAATTGTTAGGCAAATTTAAGAAATATATCTTTCGCTATTGGAAACAGCAGTTGTTAATGTTTGTTTTGTCAATTATTTTTGTAATCTTTGAGCTAATCAACCCCTATCTTCTTGGAAGGGAGGTTCTTGATAAAGGTATTTTATCAAAAAACACAAAGGCTTTCCTCATGTTTTCTCTTATTGGAGCGCTGATTTATATTGTTAATATGGTGCTTTCCAGTATCCATAGGTATGTAAAGAATTATATTATAAGAAGGATACATTTGGATTTGTCAAAAGACGTTTTGAAGTGTGTGAACGAGTTTTCTTTGGCGACTTTGCAAGATAGGGCTACCGGAGAACACCTTTTTAGAAGTACGCAGGATGTGTCAGCGGTTTCCAATGTTATAAATGATGTTTTGCATAATTTGTTCCTTTCCGTTTTTAAGATAATCCTTATCGCTTCTATTATAATCTTTATTAAATGGGAAATAGTTGCCTTTATGTTTGCTTATCAAATAGCTGTGGTAATTTTGATTAATCCATATATCAAAAAGATCCAGAATTTAATAGTTTTAAATTCTGAGAAATCCGAGGATTTATTTAAAAGATTGGTTGAAATTTTCTCGCATCTTTACATAATTAAGTCTTTTGGCACTATGTCAAAAGAGTTAAAAAGATATTTCAGGGAATTAATTTCAAGGACGAGAGTTGAAATTGATGAAACAAAATCTAAGATTACCTTTGACTTCTTGCAAACCATAACCAATAAGCTATTCTTCGCAAGCGTGGGTTTCTTTGGTTTGTTTCTTGTTATTAAGGATAAAATGACGTTAGGTATCCTAGGCGTTATTATGATTTATATTTCCAAGGGCCTAGAATCATTCACAGAGTTGGTTACTTCTTTTAATCAGGTTATCATAAACCGTGTTTCTTTGGAAAGAGTGGAAGAAATCTTTGATACAAAGATAGAATTAAAAGAACCCCACGATGCTAAAACTTTATTAATTGAAAAAGGAAAAGCCGAGTTTAGAAATGTTACTTTTGGTTATAAAAAGGACTACTATGTATTTAAGCATGCCAATTTTTTTATCATGCCGAGTACTCATATAGCTTTGGCAGGAGCTTCTGGATGCGGCAAAACAACAATTCTTAACTTAATTTTAAGATTATATGATGTTAATGATGGAGCTGTATTATTGGACAATCACGATGTAAAAAGCCTAAAACGCAGAAGTTTATATGATCAGATAAGCATTGCTTCGCAGAACCCTTTGCTTTGGGATAGTACTATTTTTGCCAATATCGCATATCGTAAAAAGAATATGAAGATGGAAGAATTGATCGAAGCGGCAAAGTTAGCTGAAGCGCATGATTTCATTATGGAACTGCCTCAACAGTATTATACAATAATCGGAGAAATGGCTTGTAAGATTTCTGAAGGGCAAAAACAACGCCTAAGCCTTGCGCGGGCTATACTAGGAAACCCAAAAATCTTATTATTGGATGAAGCAATGTCGTCTCTTGATTCCGCAACTGAAGACAAAATAATTGATAATATAAGAAATAGATTTGTAAAATCTACTGTAATACTTGTGTCGCATCGGGTTTCTAGTATAAAAAAAATGGATTTAGTTTATTTCATTGAAGGCCCTAACAAGATAGAAATTGATACCCACTCCAAACTTATAGAGAAAAGCCCGAAATACAGGTCTTTGTTTGCCAGCCAGCTAGGCGTCTAAAAGATTTCTTTACAAGAATGTCAAAGAGCAATTGCATAGAAAAGAATATCCTTGTTTGCGAGAAGTTGCTTCTTTTATGTGCCAATGTTAAATCCCACCAAAAGCAGAATGAAATAAGTCAATTAATAAACCAAGGTATCAACTGGCAAAAATTCTTGCAGCTTGCTTATGATAACGCAGTTTCTTCACTAACATTTAATTCACTTAAATTTTATCTGCCCATAAATGATATTGAGAGAGAGGCCCTCCAAAGGCTTAAGATATCTTATCAAGCTTGCACAGTTAGGAATATCTATTATAAGGAAGAACTAAAAAAGATAATTTCTTTATTGATGGATAAGGGAATAAAGGTTATCCCGCTTAAAGGGATCTTCTTGTCCGAGAGGCTTTATGGAGATGCCTCTAGCAGGGATGAGAGTGTTGATTTGGATTTATTAATAAGGCAAGAAGATAGAGCTAAAGCAAGGCCATTAATAGAAAGAACAGGGTATGTTTGCGAAGGTTCTGGAGAGATTAAAGAATGGGAGTGGGTTGATATTTATTCAAGGCCCAAAAGAAAGATTATTGAGTTGCATTGGGACATAACAATGATGGCCAGAAGCAAGGAGCGTATAGAGGGTTTTTGGCAAGGCGCCCAATTAGTTGAGCGAGAAGGGATTAAGTATTATGATTTCCTGCCAGAGGAGCTCTTGCTTTATTTATCCGCGCATTTAACAAATAGCGATTCATTCCGTAAACTCAGGTCTATGTGTGATATTGACCGTCTTTTAGAAAAGTATGGCAGACAGATTAATTGGGATAGCGTTGTTGAAAAATCCGGAGATTGGCATCTGCGTAGTTCGCTTTATGCCGCGTTAAAACTGCAGGCAGAATTATTTGAACCAAAATACCCCCGAAGTATTGTCCGTATGCTCGGTATCTCGTTACCTAAGCGTTTGTTTATCAATACATTTGCTAATAAAGGAGTCCTGTTAAAAAGCAATTTAAGGAGGCGCATTCTGGATAATTTTCTAGCGTATACTTTTTTTGAAATAATTGAGGCATCTAGCTTTAATGATTATTTGGCTATAACTAAAAGAATATTTTTCCCTCCAAGAGATTCTGTAAGCACTAACTATATCTTAAGGATTATCAATGGGATATCAAAAATTCTCCGTAAACGTGACTGCACTTGAATTTTTAAAAAAAAACTGGACTTTTGCGGATTTTTATTTATAATGAAAATCGTTAAATAGCAATTATTATAATTAACTTAATTTAAGGATGCGATGAAATTAAAGAAAATTTCCATTACATCTGCAATTGTTTTTTTCTGCTTGTTGTTCCCATCTCAAAATTCTAATCTTGTTTTTTCTGCTTCTCTTGAAATCGGCCGGACAAGATCCGGCTCTGCTGCAGCTACATCCAAAGAAGGTATGGGTTATGTGGTTGAAGGCGGTTCGGGTGTATCTACTGATCAGAACGTAGAATATTATATTGCGCCTGAAGATGAAATGGAGATTTTCGTTTGGCAAAACCCTGATCTTACAGCTACCGTTATTGTCGGGCCGGACGGATACATATCTTATCCTTTGGTCGGAAGGATCAAAGTTTCCGGTTTTACTGTAAGCAAGCTGGAGAACATCCTGAGAGATAAGCTAACTGAGTATGTTAAAAATCCCCAAGTTTCCTTAATTATGAAAAAGTTTGCCGGTAATAAAGTTGTTGTTTTGGGGGAGGTTACATACCCGGGGATTTATACATATAAAGGGTCTTTGGATCTGACGGATGCACTTGCTTTAGCAGGAGATTTTACCGAAGAAGCGCATAAGGATAGCGTGCTTATTGTGCATAATATTGGGACCAAAGAAGCAAAAGTAAAAAGGATTAATTTTGTAAAATTATTTACTGGCAGCTCTTTAAAACCTGAAGATTTGCTTTTAAGACCCAATGATGTTATTTTTGTGCCAAAAACATTTATTGCTAATTTTAACAAGGCTATGACAGATCTAAACATGGTTGTTAATAATGCTAACACAGGATTGCAGGTTAGGAAAGAAATCAGGCGGTTAGGTAGGCATGACCGTTAAGGTTATTTAACATTTCCCTTTTATTCTATGGAACAAGTAAACGAATTTAACCTAAGAGATTATTGGGCTACATTTTTAAAAAGAAAATGGGAAGTAATAATTTCTACAGGCATCGTTCTTTTCGCAACCTTTATTTTTACCTCTTTCCAAACTCCTCAATACCTAGCGATAGTTACTCTAAAAGTTGACCATACAGCATTAAGCCCCACCCAGTTTATGTTCCCGGGAAAAGAATATTTTTTTGGCGGACAGCGCGATGAATTTGAAATCCCTGATTACATAAGGCAAATTTGCAGCCGTCCGATTACAGAGAAAACCCTTGTAGAATTAGGATGGCTAACTGATAAGGTTAAAGGCAAGGAACGGGAAGATTTTATTTCCAGTTTTAATGGTGGTATTTGGGGTGTACCCGTAGAAAATAGCAATATGATCCGTATTAACATCGGTTATGAGGATCCTCAAAAAGCCGTTACTTTTATAAATAAACTTGCAGAGGTTTTTATAAGGGAAAACGCTTTACAGAAAAGCGAGCAGGCGCGTAATGTCCGGCAGTTTATTGAAAAAGCGTTGACAGATGTTTCAGATAAATTAAGAGTCCAGGAAGAAAGAATCCGGGTGCTTACAACTCAAGGGGCTGTTGGTTCTGGAGTAGCAATTGTAGAGAGAATTGCTGAATTAGAGAAGAAATTATCAGATCTATCCGGCAAATTTACCGATAAGCATCCCAATGTTATCAGCATAAAAGAAGAAATTGCATTATCAAGGCAGCAGTTGAAAACTTTGCCTAAGGAAGAATTTGAATACGGCGTGCTTAAAAGAGATGTCAGCGTAAATGAGGGGCTATATTCTTCTTTAAAGCAGCAATTACAGGAAGCGCAGATTAAAGAAGCAGAGAAGGTCAGTAATCTTATTTTGGTTAATCCGGCAGTTCTGCCAAAGGGCCCTTTTTATCCTGATAAGCTGAAGAATTATTTAATCGGGCTTTCTCTTGGTTTAGTTTTAGGTGTAGTCCTCGCTTTTATTACTGAACATTTGGATACTTCAATCGGCAGAGTTGATGATATAGAGAGCTTTATAAAGACGAGTGTAATCGGAATAATTCCTTATTGTAGCGAATACTATACCCAGCAGAGAAAAAGGAAGTATAAGCGCGGTTTCTTCAGTAGGAAGAGTTCCAAGACGGAAGAAGAAATCAAGCCAACGCATATTCTAGAAATTGAAAGGTCTACTTCCAATGCTCTTTTCTTGGAGGCTTTTCGTCTTTTAAGCGTTAACCTGCAGGTGTTGTTTGGTAAGGGCGGCAGGATTCAGAATAAATTGATTATGATTACAAGCTGTAAGCCCGAAGAAGGGAAAACTCTTATTATTTCTACGCTGGCTGTTGTAATGGCTCAGATGGGGCACAGAGTTTTATTGATTGATTCAGATATCAGAAGGCCGAGGATGCATAAGATTTTTGGGCTTAAAGATAAAGAGAAGGGGCTAACGGATATTCTCCGAGGGGATATGACAGTTGATGCGGCAATAAGGACAGCCACGGATATAATGCTGGGAGCTTCCGATATCGATAAGGTTATAAATAAACCATGGCTTAATAATCTTAATTTGCTTACTGCAGGGTCAAGCCTTTCTAATGATTTAACCCTTTTTAATTCCAGCAAACTTGACGAGATACTTAATTATTACAAAAATAAATATGACGTTGTCCTGGTTGACACTTCGCCTATATTAGCAGTCAGCGAACCATCAATACTTTTGCCTAAAATGGACGGAGTATTGTTATTATACAGGTCCGGATATGCTTCCCGTTTGGCGCTGCGCAGGGCCAAGATGCAGATTGAAAGCATAAGAGGAAAAGGTTCTTTATCCGGAGTTATTATTAATAATGTAAGGCCTGAAGTCGGCGTTGAAGTTGATTATTACTATAATAAAAAATATTATAGTGAAGATACAAAAGATCAATTAGGCGGAAAACAGGGGTAAGAGGGGTTTTAAATGTATGAAAAATATTGGGGATTATTGGAAAAACCGTTTGAGAATACTCCGGATCCGCGCTTCATGTATTATTCAAAGAAGCACGAAGAGGCACTCACCAGATTATTATACGCCATAAAAGAAGAAAAGGGCGCTGCAATGCTTTCCGGAGAATATGGCTCCGGTAAGACAGTCTTAAGTAGGATTGTAATTGATGAACTTATAAAAAATAAAATCTACGAAGTAGCTTTAGTTATCCATCCTCAGTTAACTCCCGTCCAGTTTATGCAAGAAATTATTTACCAGTTAAAGAATGAACACATTAAAGGAACAAAGCCGCAGCTTTTACATACAATGCAGGATGTTATTTATAAGAATTTTAACGAAGGGAAAAAAACGGTTATTTTGATTGATGAAGCGCAGATCATTAAGAACCTTGAGACTTTTGAAGAATTAAGATTGTTTTTAAATTTCCAGCTTAATGAAAAATTCCTGCTTACTCTCGTTTTAATTGGCCAACCCGAGCTATTAAAGAAGGTTCAGGCAATTCCGCAGCTTGAACAGAGATTGGGAGTAAAGTATCATCTTACCGGCCTTGATGAAAAAGAGATGGGGGAATACATAAAACATCGTTTAGAGGTAGCAGGGGCCAAAACAGAGATATTTACCAAGGATGCGATTAAAGAAATCTACGAATATTCAAAAGGGGTACCCAGAAAAGTGAACAATATTTGCGATATGTCGCTTTTGATTGGTTTTGGGCAGGAAGCAAAAGAGATTACCCGCGAATTAGCTCAAAGAGTTGCCATGGATTTAAGTAAGGAGGCTCCTGTTTATGCCAAGAATGTTTGATATCTTAAGGGGCAGCGGAGATAATGAGAATATTGAAGGGAAAAAAGAGAATCCTCAGGAAGATGTTCAAAATAAACCGCAAGATTCCCAGTTAAAGCCTGTCCCGAAGAACATAGAAAAACCAGTCGTGCCTCCGGTAAGTTATCCAAAAGGAATTTTTAAAGTTGAAAAGAAGAAAAAAGAAATAATCAAAGAAGAAGATGCTTCCTTGGTTTCTCAGAAGCTTATTAGTGCAGTCAAGACTCATGGTGTTGATGATGCAAATAAATCCAAAGAAATTTATGATAATGCTGTAAAAGCAGTGCGAATTTTATTACAGCGGATAAGGATTAAAGAAGATATTTCTTCAAGCGTAGACCAAATTCAGGGAGTTTTAGAGGATGTTTTCAATCAGTTGGTTTTCGGCGATAGTATTTTAGATAATATATATATCAAAAAGACAGAAGAGTATTATCTTCCGCATCATATAACCAAGGTGATGATTTTATCTTCTGTCATTGGTATGAATATGGGTTTTAATAAGTCTAGGCTTAATCATCTTGGTTTAACGGCGGTTTTTTACGACTTAGGCATGGATGAATTAAGGACAATTGTAGACACCCCAAGAAAGCTGAGTTTTGAAGAGTTTGAATTAGTCAAAACACATATTTCAAGGAGTATGGAGATTGTAAAGAAGGTTGATTCAATAGATGACATAGTAAAAGAAGCTGTCCTTATGCACCACGAACGGATTAATGGTAAAGGGTATCCTCACTATGCGAGCTCAACAAGCATTAATCCTTATGCGAGGATTATAGGTTTGATAGATACTTATGAGTCTGTTACAAATGACCGTGCTTTTCGCGAAGGGATGAATGGGCACAAGGCAATAAAATACATTATCGGGTCATTAAGAGATTATTTTGATTCTGATGTGATGAAGGCTTTCATCAATAAGATGTCAATTTATCCTATCGGATGCGTAGTAAGATTAGATACTCAGGAATTAGCTAAGGTTATCAGTGTCAGCCCCGGATCTCCGCTTAAGCCGGTGGTGGCAGTGCTGCAGGATGCCTCAGGGGAACCTGTTAAAAAAGGTAGCATTATAGATTTGTCCAAACAGGATACACCCACAATACTTGATACTATTTAATAACTCCAATAAATATAAGGCAAGCCAAACAATATTGTGGAAAGAAATAAGCTTTTAGTTTATTTTGCTGTTTTGCTCGCGGGCCTTATTTTAAGTTTTTTTGCCACAAAAAGAGAACTTAGCGTAAAAGATATTGAAATCCTGATTTTTCTCCTCGTTTTTCTCCCCACCTTAATTAAACCTGATATAGGGCTTGCGATTATTATTATTTCCATGCTTTTTTCTCCCGAAGTTGTCTTGGGCAAGATTTCCTCAAGGACTGTTATTTTAAGGATTGAAGATATATTTTTAGTAGTAGTTGTTTTGGCGTCATTAATAAGAATAGCTTTAACAAAAGATATAGGAAAATTTTTTAAAACAAGGCTTACGTTGCTTTTTTTCTCTTATATCGGAGCCTGTGTCATCTCAATCATTATAGCTCTTACTTTTAACAGCCAGATTAATGTCCCAAAGAGCATTTTTATTACTGCAAAATACTTCGAATACTTTCTGTTGTTTTTAATCGTCAGAGATAACCTAACCAGCCTGCGGCAATCAAAGATTTTTATCGGGATTTTCCTTATTACTGCTTTGTTTGTTTCCATGCATGCCAATATTTTTGTGCAGCAAAAAAAAGAAGCAGGGTCAACTTTTTTTAGGGCGTCATCTCCTTTTCAGACGAAAGAAGGAGGGGAGCCGGGGACTCTGGGAGGATATTTGATATTTATGATTGCTGTTACCGGAGGCTTATTGGTGTTTGCCCGTTCTTTGGGTATGAGGGTTTTTCTTGTTGTACTTTTAGCTTTAATGTTTAGAGGTTTAGTTTATACTCTTTCCCGCGGGTCATACGCGGCTTTATTCCCAATGTTATTTTTCTTAAGTTTTTTTACAAGGAAAAAGATTATTTTGTATTTTACAATAGCATTTATGGTTTTATCGGTGCTATTTATGCCGAAAATTGTAAAGGAAAGACTAAAAGAAACTGTTGTGCAGATTGGAGCTTCGTTTATTTTAGAGACTTCTCCCAAGGAACGATTAGACAGCTGGAAGTTAGTTATTACAAAAAGGTTTCCAAAGAGCCCAATCTTTGGGCATGGGCCCGGCAGGTATTTTATTGATAGCCAGCTTTTTACAGTAATTGCTGAAACCGGGCTTCTTGGGTTAATTCTATTTTCCTGGATTTTAATCAGGGTTTTTAGAATGGCTAAACATTCTTTATCTCTGGCAGCTGAAGAAGACGGCTATTCGAGGGGCTTAACTGCAGGGTTCTTGGCTGGTTTTGTGGGGCTACTTATTCATTCTTTAGGGGCAAATACTTTTATAATCATACGAATAATGGAGCCTTTTTGGTTTTTGGCTGCAGTTGTGCTTATGCTGCCCAGATTGAATCGTATCCCCCAAACGGAAACATTAGGCAGCAATAATTTATAAAAAAAGGAATTAAATTGGTGTCTTTAAAGAAATTCTCTTCGTATTTTTTCAATTCCTCGTTATCTCTGTTAATCAAGAATTCTTCCCGGCTTTTTATTGCCGATATTTTTGTCCAGGGGATAAGTTTTGTCCAAGCGCTTATAGTTGCCAGATTGTTGGGTGTCTCCGATTTCGGGCTTTTAGCTTTAATTACTGTTTATGTGGTTATTATTAATCAAGTAGTAGATTTTAGAATCAGAGAAACAGTAGTTAAATATGTTTCGGAATTCTTGGTAAAAAATGATAAACAAAGGCTTTGGGCTACGATAAGGCTTTGTTATTTTATTGATATTTCTACAGGAGTTTTGGCATTCTTGTTGGTTATCTCTACCGCAGGCTTGGCAGCTAACTATTTATTTCATCGTCCGGATACTCAAGGCCTAATTAGTTTTTATGCTATTATCCTTCTTTTTTCAACAGTGGATGGTACTTGCCTGGGGATTTTGACTGTTTTTGATAAATTTCTTTCTCTTTCCATATATTCAATGATCTCAACATTAGTCAAATTTATTCTAGTCATATCATTCCTTAGTTATTCTCGAAGTATCCATAGTGTATTAACTGCATATATAATCGGTTCATTTTTAAGCAGCTTAATCTTGATATATATATCTATTAAGACAATCAGAAATTCATTTTGGCACAAAGGGATTAAAGGAGGCTTAAGCCTTCTCTCCGGAAGAAAGGCTGAAATAACCAAATTCCTTTTAAATACCAACATTAATGAACTGCTGACTTTATTTACCAAGAATATTGATGTTCTTATTTTAGGCTATTTTCGTATGCCGCTGGAAGTAGGCTACTACCGTTTAGCTAAAAATTTTGTTGAAGCGATAACTTTAGTAAGTGCTCCCGTTAGCACGGCAATTTACCCGCAGATTTCAAAATTGTGGTCAAGCAATAAGATTAAGGAGCTCAAGATTCTTATAAAAAGAGCTACAATCCTTTTAGCTGGCATAACTTTACCCATTGCTGTTTTGTTATTTTTCTTTAGCGGGGTAATTATTCAATATTTCTTAGGAGTTAGTTATTTACCGGCTGCCCAATCAATAAGAATAATGCTTTGGGGGCTTTTAGTCGCGGTAATCTTGCTTTGGGTCAGGCCATTTTATTTATCTATTGGAAGGCCCGGGGTATTAAGCCTTATAAATGTATTTAATGCATTTACCATGTTTATTTTTTCTTTAATTATAGTCCCTAAATTTGGGTTTATTGGCAGTTCAATAATGTATGTTTATCCGTATCTTGTGGGACATGTATTGGCGCTATTCTTTCTTTATAGGCTGATAAACAAGGCTTTGAAATCAGAGGTTTAAAAATGTTAGCAACAAAAGGCTGCATTGTTTGTAAAAAAAACCAAGTACAATTGTTGTATCCTTCTTTAAATATCGTTAAATGCCAGAATTGCGGTTTTATCTATAGAGATGCCAAGATTGATCCCGGATACTATGTTAAATTTGAGACGTATAAAGAATTTTTGGAAGATTCAGCAAAGTTAGCTTTTAGAAAACGCAATATCAGCCATCGTTTTGATTTTATAGAAAAGGTTACAACAAAGAAAGGCAAATTTCTTGATATTGGCACTAATGAGGGGTTTGTTTTACTTGAAGCAAAGAAAAGAGGATTTGAGGCGGTTGGGTGTGAACCGAATATCTATGCAGCTGAGTACGCCAAGTCATTAGGTTTTACTGTATTTGATGAATATTTTGAAGGTTGTTTTGAAAACTTAAAAGTAATTGCTCCTTTTGAGTTTATTAGTTTGTTCCATGTTTTAGAACATGTCCCAGATCCGAATGCTACCCTCCAGATGATTAAAACAATTCTTTCTAAAGACGGATATTTAATAATTGAGGTTCCGGATATAACCAGCCCCAGTGCTAAGATTTATAAATGGGAAGAATTGCGGATAGGCAAAGAACACCTGTCATATTTTAATAAACATTCATTAGGGCAGCTATTGGAAAATAACGGTTTTAAGGTTGTGTTTTGCAAAAGAAGGAGTGCCGATGAGTTTAATCGCTCCTTTTGCAATAATTTAATCAGGTTGCCTTTATTTATGCAGGCGTATATTGCGGCAAGAAAAGTTAAAGCATTCTTAAAAAAACTGTTTGGTTCTCAGCCTCCACCGCGCAAGAGTTTGGAAGACAATAGAGAGTTATGGATAACAGGGAAGATGGAAGATAAGAGGTATTTTCTTTCTAAGCTTTTGGGAGATCGGAAGAGCGTCGTG